>JAYTHS010000458.1:0-3306 GCA_043732345.1 Frankiales bacterium
GGCCGACGAGGTCACCGCGTGCCCGCCGAACTGGTTGCGCAGCGCGGCGACGACCTTCATCGCCGGGCTGTCGTCCTGTCGCGAGGCGAACCGGGCGAACAGCGAGGCGGTGATGACGGGCAGCGGTACGGCGTGGTCGACCGCGGCCTGGACCGTCCAGCGGCCCTCCCCGGAGTCCTGCGCGTAGCCCCGCAGCTCCGACAGATCATCGTCGGCCTCGAGCGCGTTGACCATCAGGTCCAGCAGCCAGGACCGGATGACGGTGCCTTTCTGCCAGCTCTTGACCACGGCCGGGACGTCCGTGACGACGTCGGTCGCCATCATGAGCTCCCAGCCCTCGGCGTAGGCCTGCATGAGGCCATACTCGATGCCGTTGTGGACCATCTTGGCGAAGTGGCCGGCACCGACCTTGCCGGCGTGGACGAACCCGCTGTCACCCTCGGGCTTGAGGACGTCGAAGAACGGCTGCGCCTTGGCGACGTCCTCGTCCGAGCCGCCGCACATCAGCGCGTAGCCCTCGGTGAGGCCCCACACGCCGCCGCTCACGCCGCAGTCGATGAAGCCGATGCCCTTTGGCTCCAGGTCACGGGCGTGCTGCTGGTCGTCGGTGTAGCGGCTGTTGCCGCCGTTGACGACCAGGTCGCCGGGCTCGAGCAGCGCACCGAGCGCCGCGACGGTGTCGTGGGTGGGCTGTCCGGCCGGCACCATGACCCAGACCACGCGGGGGGTGGGTAGGGCCGCGACCAGCGCCTCGAGGGAGTCGACGTCGCGGGTCCCCGCGTCCCGGTCGTAGCCGACGACGGTGTGCCCGCCCTGCCGCAGCCGCGTCGCCATGTTCCCGCCCATGCGGCCCAGCCCGATCATGCCCAGCGTCGTCACGTGTGCTCCCTCGCGTCCGTGCCCCGGGAAGTGACCCTAGCCCTGCTCCGGAGGGGGTAGGGGCAGCGTCGGGTCGACCAGCTCGCCCGGCGGCTCGCGCCGGGTCAGCCGCAGCCCCAGCCGCCGGGCGACTGTCGGCACCGCCGCTCCCTGGACCACCACCGACAGCACCGTGACGACCACGACGACGCCGTACAGCCGCTCCCCGCCGGGCAGCGGCCGCAACAGTGTGCCCAGCAGCAGTGGGACCGCGCCCTTGAGCCCGGCCAGAAGCACGAAGGCGAGTTCCCCGCGGGCCGGCAGCAGGAACGGCAGTAGGAACGGTCCTGCCAGCAGCGGCCGGAGCACCAGCGTGAGCAGCACCCCCAGCACCAGCCCGGGTCCCCACACGTCGGCGCGGGCGAGCACGTGCACGTCGACGGTCAGGCCCAGCACGAAGAACGCGACGATCTCGGCCAGGCTCGCCAGCGCCGCGTGGAAGCGCTCAACCTCCACCTTGTACGGCGCGGGCTCGTCGGCCAGCACGATCCCGGCCACGAAGACGGCCAGGAACCCTGACCCGTGGGCGACGCTCGCCAGCCCGAAGACCGTGCCGGCGCCGACCAGGACCCGTACGGCGTAAAGCCCCTCCCCGGGCAGCGGCAGGCTGCGCCACAGCAGCAGCACGAGGCGACCACCAACCAGGCCGACCGCCGCGCCCACCGCGAGCTGCAGCGCAAAGCTCCCGAGGGCCTGTGACACGGCGCCGACCGACAGGCTCCCGGCAGCCATCAGCGCTGTGAGCAGGGCGATCCCGACGGGGTCGTTGGCGCCCGACTCGCCTTCCAGGATGGTGCCGGACCGGCCCTCGACCTCCTGCTGGCCGAGCACCGAGAAGACCACCGCCGGGTCGGTCGGTGACACCGCGGTGGCCAGCAGCACGGCAACGTAGGCGTCGACCCCCAGCAGCAGGTGCGCCAGGACCGCGACGCCCGCCACGGTCGCGAACGTCCCCAGCAGACCCAGCGACAGCACCGGGGCCAGCGAGCCCCGCAGCCGACGGCGCCCCAGGTGCAGGCCGCCGTCGAACAGGATCACCAGCAGCGCAACGGTGACGACCCACTCGACGACGCGCTCCGGGGGCGGTTGCACCCCGGGCACCAGCGTGACGACGAGCACCGCGGCCAGCAGGAACAGCGCCGGGGCGGGGACGCGGAGCCGGGAGGTGAGCCGGTGCGACTGGACGGCGAGCAGCGCGGCGCCGCTACCGGCCAGGACCAGCAGTCCGAACCGCAGCGCGTCATCGCCTGGGCTCAAGGGCTCAGCCGGACAGGCGGACCGGCATGAGCAGGTAGCGATAGTCCGCGACTTCGCCCGGCGCCGGTCGCTTGCCGGTGAGCACGGCCGGCCGGGTCGGGCCCGTGAACGACAGCGTGGTGCTGTCACCGTCGCCGGAGCCGACCGCGCCCAGGCCGTCGAGCAGGTACTGCGGGTTGAAGGCGATCGACATCGCCTCGCCCTCCCAGCCGCACTCGAGGCGCTCGCTGGCCTGGGCGTCGTCGGCGCCACCGGCCTCGAGCACGACCCCATCAGCGGAGAAGCTCAGCCGGACTGGCGCGTTGCGCGCGGCGACAAGCGCGACCCGCTTGACGGCCTCGACGAACGCCCCGGTCGGGACCTCCGCGACGGCTGAGCTCTCGTTGGGCAGCAGCGAGCGGTACTTGGGGAACTCCCCCTCGAGCAGCCGCGACGTCGTACGGCGGCCGCCGCCCTCGAAGCCGATCATCCCCTCGCCGGCGCCGCCGGTGGACAGCGCCAGGGTCACCTCCGGCCCGCTGGCCAGTGCCTTGGCCGTGTCGGCCAGCGTCCGGGCCGGGACCAGCGCCGTCGCGCACAGATCAGCGACCTGCGACCGCCACGGCAGGGTCCGCACGGCCAGCCGGTAGCGGTCGGTCGCGGCCAGGGTGAGCTGGTCACCCTCGATCTCGATCCGCACCCCGGTGAGGACCGGCAGCGTGTCGTCCCGCCCCGCGGCCAGGGCGACCTGAGCGACGGCAGCGGCGAAGACGTCGCTTTCCAGCGCACCGGCCGTGGTCGGCATGTCGGGCAGCGCCGGGTAGTCCTCGACGGGCAGGGTGGGCAGCGTGAAGCGGGCAGCCCCACAGGTGAGGACGACCCGCGTCCCCTCCAAACGCAGGTCTACCGGCTGGGCCGGCAGCGACCGGACGATGTCATTGAGCAGCCGCCCGGGGACCAGGACCCGGCCGGCCTCGGCGGTCGTGACGTCCACGGTGATCCGGCTGGAGACTTCGTAGTCGAACCCGCTGACCGATAGCCCGTCGGTGCCGGCCTCCAGCAGCAGACCGAGCAGGACCTGCATCGGCGGCCGGGTCGGCAGCGAGCGCGCCGTCCAGACGACCGCCTCTGCGAGCGCATCGCGCTCGACCC
>JAYTHS010000459.1:0-3302 GCA_043732345.1 Frankiales bacterium
CCTGCTGCCGATGAGCGACGACCGGGTCGAGACGCACGTGCTGGTGGACCTCCCGGACGGCCGGCGGGCCATCCACTTCCAGGAGTGGTGGATCAAGCACCGCGCGGCCCTGCCGGCGCACGCCATCGTGGCGGTCGGGGCCGAGCAGGCGAGCCCCGGACCCGGCGTGCTGGAGGCCATCGAGGCGGCCGACGTCGTGCTGCTCCCGCCGTCCAACCCGGTGGTCAGCATCGGCACGATCCTGCAGGTCAAGGGCATCCGCGAGGCCCTGGAGGCCACGCGGGTCGTGGGCCTGTCACCGATCGTGGGCGGCTCGCCGGTCCGCGGGATGGCCGACGCGTGCCTGGAGGCGATCGGGGTCAAGACGACGGCGGAGGCCGTCGGCCGGCACTACGGGAGCCCGCTGCTCGACGGGTGGCTCGTCGACACGGTCGACGCGGGCGCGACGGTCGAGGGCGTCGAGGTGCGCGCCGTACCGCTGCTGATGACCGACCTGGAGGCGACCGCCGAAATGGCCCGGGCCGCCCTGGATCTCGCGGGGGTCTGAGGGCCGCCCCCAAACGGCTCAGTCGTGCAGGCAGCGGTCTGCCTCGGTCAGTCGCAGGTCGGTGAACCTCACCTGCAGACCTGCCCGGGTGGGCGAGCAGCAGTAGAGCCCGACTTGCAGCGGCCCGGGCGGCAGCGGCGCTACCCGGACGAGTCGCCACGGGTCGTCACCCGCCCTGGCCCGGACGGTCAGGGCGTCACCCTCCCGGCTGGCCCGCACGGTGACCAGTGCGCCACGCCACGTCGGCATGGGCGCCACCGACCAGTCCGAGACGTGCCGGGTCACGACGGCACCGACCTGCGGGACACCGTCGCTGAGCTCCACGCCGGCCTTCACCCAGTGCTCGGCGTCCCCGCGGACGAGCAACCCCGCCTGGTCGAACTGCGCCGTCAGGTCGGCAAGAAACGTCACCTCCGCCGCCGTCCGGTCAGGGAAATCGGCAAGGAGGGCATGCCCGGTGTCGTGGATGAAGCCGTACGACGTCGTCCGCCACAGGTCGCTGCCCTCGGCAGCCTGGACCACCAGGTCGCGGTCGTCCCGGCGTACGTCCGGTGGCGGGTTCAGCCATCCACCGGCATCCCAGCCGGGGCGCCAACCGTGCACAGGGTCGAGGTCCAAGGCGCCAGTATCCCACTCCAGAATGCCCCTGGCGTCGACCCGAGCCGCGTCGACGTGCTCAGCGGGCAGTCCTACCGGCGAACCCCACCACCACACCGACCGCCAGCCCGGTATTGATGAGCGCAAACCCGACGAGCCGGTCGGCGCTTCACTGCCACGGCCAGGCAAATTGCGCGCGCCACCCGGACCGAACCACGACCGGCGCACCTGCCCGTCCGACCGCGAGCACGAGGGCGACGGCACCGAGCAGCAAGCTGACCCACAGCAGACGTGGCCAGCTCTGCTGACCGCTCAGGTGCTGTCCCCAACCGACGCCCACGCCAAGTCCCACGACGGCGCCGAGGACGTACCGCCCCACCCGGTTGCGCAGGACGTTCGCCACGCCCCCGCAAAGAGGTCTCAATCAGCAGGTCCCCGATGATCTCGACGACGAGCTGCACCACGAGCTGGACCAGCAGCTCGATCACGACGTCCACGCGAAGAAATGTACGACGGCGACCCCGGACCGGGTGTCGCGTGCGGGCTCCCGGATCGCAACATGGAGGGGTCCTTTGCGCAGCAGGCCGAACTCCGGTCTAGCAGCTCACATTGGCGATGTTCCCGCGTGAACGCACCGTCGCCGACGTGGCCCTGTGGATCAGGGCGACGCCTTGTGGACGGACGGATCCGGGGCGGTGCGATCGGGGGCACGCTCGCCCACCTCCCCACCTGGGAGCAGAGCCTGAAGGACCACCCATGACCACTGTCCTACGCCGAGCCGCCAGGGCACCCTTTGCCCTCGTCGTCGCAGTGCTGCTCCTCGGCACCGGCGTGGCGGGTGCGGCCACCGGCGGGACGTTCCTGCTGGGCAGGGCCAACACCGCCACGACGACCACCGTCCTGTCGACGACACGCGGCGTGCCGCTGGACCTCCGCGGCCCGTCGACCACGCGTCCGCTGAGCGTCAGCAGCTCCGTGGTCGTCCCGCGCCTGAATACCGACCTGCTCGACGGCCTGATGGGCAGCCAGCTGCAGCGCAGGGCCAGCGCAACCTGCCCGGTGGGCACGGCGATGAGGGGCCTGGGAGCCGACGGGCGACCCAGCTGCGCCGACCTCGAGCCGGCCGGGACCTTGCAGACCCCGGCCGTGTCAGGGACCACCGCCGGGGAACGGACACTGCTCCCGACCGACGCTGCTGTGCTCGGGTCCATCGTCCGGGTCGGTGACGCGTGCGCGCTGCGCTTCGCCTCCGACGCCGCGCGGACGACGAGCGTGACGTGGTCGAGCCCGCTGACGCGCCGGGTGCTGGAGCCGGGCGACACCGTGACGACCGCGGCCTCGACGGACCACCTGCAGGTCATCAGCTGGGCCGGTGGTTCCGCGACGCTCTTCCTGGCCTGGGTCCCGTCGTCGAGCCGCTGCGCCTACCAAGGCACGGTGACGTCGTAGGCGGGTCAGACCGTCCGGTGGTCCTGGATCGTCAGCCTGGGGCCGAAGCGGGGCTTGGCGAAGCCGCTGAGCTCCAGCAGCCGCACCACCCGGTAGCGGTGCGGACGCCACGGCTCGAGCAGCTCGACCATCCCGTCGTCGTCGACCGGACGGCCGACCAGGGCCCAGCCGACGAAGGCCGCGAGGTGGTAGTCGCCGACGCTGATCTCGTCGGCATCACCCAGGGCCCGCTGCGCGATCTCGGCAGCCGTCCACACGCCGATCCCTGGTACGGCGCGGAGCCGGGCCAGCGCGGTAACCGGGTCCAGGTCGCTCGCCTGCTCCAGTCGGGAGGCGAGTCGGGCCGCCTCGCAAACCGTCCGCGAGCGCTTGGGGTCCACGCCCGCCCGGTGCCACTCCCAGGACGGCACGGTCCGCCAGACCTCAGCAGAAGGGGGAACGAGCATGCCGTCCGGGGCTGGGCCGGGGGCCGGGGTGCCGAAGCGCCGTACGAGCACGGCGAAGGCGGAGCGGGCCTCCTTGCCTGTGACCTTCTGCTCCAGAACGGCCGGGGCAAGCGCTTCGAAGACCCTGGCCGTACGCGGGATCCGCAATCCGGGGTGCCTGCGGTGGGTGTCCACGAGCAGGGGATGGCGTGGGTCGAACCCCTCCGCGCGGTCGCGGGCACCGAGCAGGTCGGGCAGGCCCGCGACGACCCACTCCGCGCCGG
>JAYTHS010000460.1:0-3262 GCA_043732345.1 Frankiales bacterium
GTGAAGCGCAGGCCGTACAGCTTCTCCAGGCCCGGCTGGCACAGCGCGTAGGTCTTGCATTCGGGGGTGCCGCCGAGAACCAGCTTGCCCTTGTAGGAGGCAAGGTCGGACAGCTTCGTGACGTTGTTCTTCGTCGAGAAGACCTTAGTCACAGCGAAGGCGTTCTGGTCGGCGGCCGGGGAGGGGGTCAGAAGGGTCAGACCCTTGGCCGAGGCGAAGGTCTTGGCCGCGGTGAAGGTCGCCTGCAGGTCCCCGCTGGCGACGGGCCTGGCGCCGGGGCCGTTGGTGGCCTTGTTGAAGTACTCCGTCAGGCTGCCGACGTAGTCGGGCTCCACCTGGATGCCACCCTTCTGCAGTGCCGTGACGATGTTGGGGCGGGTCGTCAGCGAGACGACGCTGGCGTCGTAGCCGGCGTGCGCGAGGGCCTGCTTGTAGACCTCGGCAAGAATGCCGTTCTCGGGGAAGTTCGCAGCACCGATCTTGATCGCACCCGTGCCGCCGGTGAACGGCAGGCCGGTAGCCAAGGCGCCGGGTGCGCTGCTCACGCGGGGGGCGGCGCTGCTGCCACCGCCTCCGCAAGCGGTGGCCCCTAGGGCGAGGACGGCGATGACGGGCAGGGCGGCGAGGTGCTTCACGGGGCTGTCCTCCAGCTCGGTCCGCGACGCGTGAGGCGCCTGCGGCAAGTCGCAAAGCCTACCGAACCAGGGTCCTTCGCGCTGTGCGTGCGACCGGGTCGAGGCCGCGCTGAAGGACGGACAGGAGCAGCTCTACGAGGAGCGCGAGGGCCGCCACGAGCACGGCGCCGGCCTCCAGCTGGGGGTAGTCCTGGCTGCCGAGCCCGTCGAGCAGGAACCGTCCGAGGCCACCACCGCCGATGGCCGCGGCCAGGGTGGCCGTCGCGATGACCTGCAGGACAGCGCTCCTCACCCCGGCGGCGAGCAGCGGTACGGCGAGCGGCAGCTCGACCCGCCGCAGGACCTGCCCCCCGGTCATGCCCATGCCGCGCGCGGCCTCTACTGCCCCGCGGTCCACCTCCCGCACCCCGACGTAGGCGTTGGTGAGCACCGGGGGCAGGGCGAACAGCGCGAGGGCGACCACGACGGTCGCGAAGCCGGTCCCCAGCGGGGAGACCGCGAGCAGCACGATGACCCCGAGCGTGGGAACCGCCCGACCGGTCCCAGCGAGGGCGATCGCGACCTGGCCGCCCCGTCCTCGGTGACCGAGCAGGACCCCGAGCGGAAGGCCTATGGCGCAGGCGATGAGCACCGCGACACCGGTGTACGTCAGGTGCTCGACCAGCCGGACGAGCACCCCCGCCGAGGCGTCGCGGTAGGTCAGCCAGCCGCCCAGCGTCGTCGGCATCAGACCCGGGTCCACGGGGTGAGCCGCCGCTGCAGCAGCAGCAGCAGCGCGTCGGCGACCAGTGCCAGCAGCACGCAGGCCAGGCACGCGGTGACGACCTGGGCCCGGTAGTCGGCCCGGAACCCCTGGTCGATGAGCTGGCCGAAACCGCCGGTCCCGACGTACGCCGCGACGGTGAGCAGCGAGATGGTCGAGACCGTTGCCACCCGGATGCCGGCCACGATCGACGGCAACGCCAGCGGCAGCTCGACACGGAGCAACCGGCGCGTCGCCGGCAAGCCCATCCCGCGTGCCGCCTCGACGACCTCCGGCGGTACGAGCGCCAGCCCGGTGACGGTGTTGCGCACGATGATGACCAGGCTGTAGGCCGCGAGAGCGATCTCCGCGGTGGTCGACGAGTAGCCCGTGAGCGGCACCAGTAGCGCGAACAGCGCCAGCGAGGGGACCGTGTAGATGATCCCCGTCGCGCCGATGACCAGGGTCTCCAGGGTGCGTGACCGGCGGGCCAGCAGGGCCAGCGGCAGCGACAGCACGATGCCGGCCAGGACGGCGACCAGCGTGATCGTCACGTGCTGCTGCAGGGCGGTGAGCAGCTGCGACCTACCCTGCTGCAGGTATTGCCCCGAGAACCACGGGTTCGGGGTGTCGACCAGCCTGGACGGAGCCACGACGTTGGACGCTACCGCCGCGCCGGTCATCTCCTTCGAGCGCGTCACGAAGCGGTACGACGACGGCACGGTGGCCGTCGAGGAGCTCTCGCTCGACGTGGCCGAGGGCGAGCTGCTGTGCCTGGTCGGGCCGTCGGGCTGCGGCAAGACGACCACCATGAAGATGGTCAACCGGTTGGTCGAGCCGACCTCTGGGCGGGTGCTGGTGCAGGGCAGCGACGTCGCCGGGGTCGACCCGGCGGAGCTGCGCCGCGGCATCGGCTACGTGATCCAGCAGGTCGGGCTGTTCCCCCACCACAGCGTCGGCGACAACGTCGCGACCGTCCCGCGGCTGCTCGGCTGGGACCGGGCCAGGTCGCGGGCCCGGGTGGACGAGCTGCTCGACCTGGTCGGCCTGGAGCCCTCGACCTATCGCGACCGCTACCCGGCGCAGCTGTCCGGCGGGCAGCGCCAGCGGGTGGGGGTCGCCCGGGCGCTGGCAGCCGATCCGCCCGTCCTGCTGATGGACGAGCCGTTCTCGGCCATCGATCCGGTGGCGCGCGGGCGGCTGCAGCAGGAGTTCCTGCGGGTGCAGCGCACCGTACGCAAGACGATCGTCTTCGTGACGCACGACCTCGACGAGGCGGTCCTGCTGGCCGACCGGGTAGCCGTCCTTGCGCAGGGCGGGGTCCTCGCCCAGCACGCGTCGCCGGCCGACGTGCTCGGGGCTCCGGCGACGCCGTTCGTGGAGGAGTTCGTCGGGTCGGAGCGGGGGCTGCGCCGGCTGGGCGTGACGGCACTGGACCTGTCGGCGCTGCAGGACCGCGAGCACACCGGCGGGCGGTGGGGCAGCGGTCGCGAGGTCGTGACCGTCGACGCCGCAGCTAGTCTCAAGGACGTATTGGCGGCCGTGCTGTCCAGCGACGAGGGGTGGGTGCTGGTGCGCGACGGTGACCGCGACCTCGGTGCGGTGGGGGCGCAGGGGGTGCAGGAGATGCTGCGTGCCAGTGTGGCCAGAGCCCAGCGCTCCTTGAGGCGCAGCGTCCCTACAGCCCAGCGTCCCTGAGCATCCGCGCCACGTGGCCGGTGGCCTTCACGGCGTACGACGCCTGGGTCACGACACCGGCCTCGTCGAGCAGGAACGTCGACCGGATGACCCCGATGACCGTCTTGCCGTATGGCTGCTTCTCCCCGTAGGCGCCGTACGCCGCGAGGACCTCCCGGCCAGGGTCGGACAGCAGCGGGAAGCTCAG
>JAYTHS010000461.1:0-3262 GCA_043732345.1 Frankiales bacterium
GTCCAGCCCAGCGGCTGGCGCATCACCCCGCGCCCGAGCCGGGACGGGCAGCGGGCCCGCGACCTGATCTCCTACGACCTCGACGCCCTCGAGCTGGCCTGTGACGGCCACGCCCCGCCGCTGCTGAAGGTCCAGGCGACCGGCCCGTGGACCCTCGCCTCCCTGCTCGAGCTGCACCGCGGTGCCAAGGTGCTCTCCGATCACGGGGCGGTGGCTGACCTGTCCGCCAGCCTGGCTGAGGGCCTGCGTGACCACCTCGCCGACCTGCAGCGCCGGCTGCCTGACACGACGCTGCTGCTTCAGCTCGACGAGCCCTCGCTGCCCGCGGTGCAGTCGGCGCGGATCCGCACGGCCAGCGGCTTCGCGACCTTCCGCGCCCCCCAGCCGCAGGTGGTACGCGACCGGCTGGCCACCGTCCTCGACGCCGCCAAGCACACCGTCGTGCACTGCTGCGCACCCGACGCGCCGGTTGCCCTGCTGGTCGAGGCGGGTGCCGGGTCGCTGTCCCTGGACGCCTCCTTGCTGACCGCCCGAGGGGACGACGCGCTCGGGCAGGTCCTGGAGACCGGCCACGGGCTCCTGCTGGGTTGCGTGCCCTCCGTGGATGCCGAGCTCCCCGCCGTACGCGAGGTCGTCGAGCTGGTCGGGAGGCTGCGGGACCGGGTGGGGCTGCGCCCAGAGCAGCTGGTGCTCACACCGACCTGCGGGCTGGCGGGGGCGTCACCGGCGTACGCGCGGGCTGCCCTGCGACGGTGCTGCGAGGTGGCGCAGGCGCTGGAGGGGGAGTCGTGAGCGATGTCGAGGGCGTGCCGGTCGAGGCCCGGGAGCGGGCCGCGGAGCTGGCCATGGGCATCGAGGAGAACGCCTTCCGCTACTACGTCCTGGCCGCCCCGACACTCACCGACGGGGAGTACGACGCACTCGTCGGCGAGCTGACCGCCCTCGAGGAGCGGTACCCGACGCTGCGCACGCCCGACAGCCCGACGCAGAAGGTCCTCGAGCGGATCTCGACGGACTTCGCGCCGGTCGAGCACCTCGAGCGGCTGATGAGCCTGGACAACGTATTCACCGCTGACGAGCTGCGGGCCTGGGCGGACCGGGTCGCCAAGGAGGGGTCCCCCCGCTGGCTGTGCGAGCTGAAGATCGACGGGCTGGCCGTGGCGCTGGTCTACCGCGACGGCGTCCTGGTGCGGGGCGCGACCCGCGGCGACGGCCGTACCGGCGAGGACATCACGCCCAACCTCAGGACCCTCGCGAGCATCCCGGCCCGGCTCGTTGGGGACGACGTGCCACCGCTGCTGGAGGTCCGGGGTGAGGTCTTCATGGCCAGCGCCGACTTCACCGCCCTCAACGAGCGGCTCGTCGCTGAGGGCCGGGCGCCCTTCGCCAACCCGCGCAACGGTGCTGCCGGGTCGCTGCGGCAGAAGGACCCGCGGGTCACCGCGACGCGACCGCTGTCGCTGACTCTGCACGGCATCGGCAAACGGGAGGGCTGGGACCCGGCGTCGCAGTCGCAGGCCTACGAGCAGCTCGCGACGTGGGGGCTGCCGGTGAGCTCCCGCTACGCCGTCTTCGACGACCTGACAGGCGCTCTGGGCTACATCGCCCACTGGGGCGAGCACCGGCACGACGTCGAGCACGAGATCGACGGGGTCGTCGTCAAGGTCGACCAGGTGCCGATGCAGCGCCGACTCGGGGCGACCAGCAAGTCGCCGCGCTGGGCGATCGCGCACAAGTACCCGCCCGAGGAGGTGACCACCCGCCTCAACGACGTGATGGTCAACGTCGGCCGCACGGGCCGGGCGACCCCGTTCGCGGTGCTGGAGCCCGTGCACGTGGGTGGCGTCATGGTCGGCATGGCAACCCTGCACAACGCCTCCGAGGTCGCCCGCAAGGACATCCGCATCGGCGACACCGTCGTCGTACGCCGGGCCGGGGACGTCATCCCCGAGGTGGTCGGTCCGGTGGCAGCCCTGCGGGACGGCAGCGAGCGGGTGTTCGTCATGCCGACGGACTGCCCGACCTGCGGCACGCCGCTGCGACCGGCCAAGGAGGGCGACGTCGACCTGCGCTGCCCCAACGCCCGGTCCTGCCCGGCCCAGCTGCGGGAGCGCATCTTCGCCGTCGCGGGCCGGGGCGGCTTCGACATCGAGGGCCTGGGCTTCGAGGCGGCCGAGGCGCTGCTGCGACACGGCATCGTGCAGGACGAGGGCGACGTCTTCCTGCTCGACAAGGACGCGCTGCTGCGCTCGCCGTTCTTCGCGCGCAAGAACGGCACCCTGTCGGCCAACGCCGCCAAGCTGCTCGCCAACCTCGAGCTCGCCAAAAGCAGGCCGCTGTGGCGGGTGCTGGTCAGCCTGTCGATCCGGCACGTCGGCCCGACGGCCGCCCGCGAGCTGGCCCGCGCCTTCCGCGACCTGGACCGGATCCGCGCCGCCACCGAGGTGGAGCTGGCCGCCGTCGACGGCGTCGGGCCCACGATCGCTCGGGCCGTCGTCGAGTGGTTCGCCGTCGACTGGCACGTCGAGCTCGTCGAGAAGTGGCGCCGGGCAGGCGTTCGTGTCGCCGACGAGGGAGCCGACGAGGGGCCGCGGCCGCTCGAGGGCGTCACCGTCGTCGTCACCGGGACGCTCGCCTCGCACAGCCGCGACGGTGCGACCGAGGCCGTCCAGGAACTCGGCGGCAAGGTCACCGGCAGTGTCAGCAAGAAGACCGACTTCGTCGTCGTCGGCGACGAGCCCGGCCAGAGCAAGTACGACAAGGCCGTCAAGCTCGGTGTGCCCGTGCTCGACGACGCCGGCTTCGTGCTGCTGCTGGCCGAGGGTCCCGAGGTCGCCCGGGCCGTCGCGCGGGTCCTGACCCCGGAGGCCTGAGCGGCTCCTGCGAGGGCCGTCCGGCGTCTTCTCCGAGCGCGACCCACCGCGGCCGGTCGGTGATGGCAGGACGGAGGGTCACGCCAGGACGGAGGCGGCCACTGTCGCGGTGATGCCGGCGAGGTGGGCCAGGCGCAGCACCTCCGAGGCCCGAAACTGGGGCCCACCCTGCCGGCCGACGAGCACGACCCGGTCGGGCGAGCCGACCGGAGCCGCGGCCATCTCGATCCCCAGGTCGGACCATCGCGCCGGCACCCACGCCTCCCGGCTGCCCATCCGGCGCGGTGCGGCCAGCGGGAGCCACGACAGTGCGACGCCCTCAAGGGCCGGCGCACCGGCCGAACCGACCAGGCCGTCCGGGCCGACGACGAGTGCCCACCCGGCACGAA
>JAYTHS010000462.1:0-3262 GCA_043732345.1 Frankiales bacterium
GCGACGAGCACCTGATGGTCCCGGACGCGACGTTCACGTCCTACTACGGCCGGCCGATCGTCAAGGCATCCCCGTGGGAGAAGGACATCCCGGCGTACCTGTTCCTGGGAGGCCTGGCTGCCGGCTCGTCCCTGCTGGGAGCCGGGGCCGACCTGACCGGGCGGCCGGCGCTCCGTCGCAACAGCAGGGTGGCTGCTCTCGCCACGATCACCGTCAGCTTCGCGGCGCTCGTCCACGACCTCGGCCGGCCGGCCCGCTTCGTGAACATGCTGCGGGTCGCCAAGCCCACGTCGCCGATGAGCGTTGGCACGTGGATCCTTACCGGCTACGCCCCGCTGGCCGCTCTGGCCGCCCTCGCCGAGGGCCGAGACCTGCTGCCCCGCAGGCTCTCCTGGGCGGCGGGGCTGCTCCGCCTCGGGGCGCGCCCGGCCGGGCTCGGGGCTGCGCTGCTGGCTCCCGCCATCGCGTCGTACACCGCCGTGCTCCTCACCGACACCGCCACTCCGACCTGGCACGACGCCCATGAGCACCTGCCCTTCGTCTTCGTGGGTTCCGCCAGCGCCGCAGCCGGGGGTCTGGGGTTGCTCGCCTCGCCTCTGTCGGAGTCCGCTCCGGCGCGTCGGTTCGCCGTCGGGGGAGCGCTGCTGGAGCTCGCCGTCGAGCACCGGATGGAGCAGGCGATGGGCCTGACGGCGGAGCCGCTCCACCAGGGTCGCGCCGGCCGGCTTATGCGGGCCAGCAAGGCGCTGACCGCCGCAGGGGCCCTGGGGGCAGCGGTCTCTTGTCGCAGCCGGTTGCTCTCGGGCCTGTCCGGTGTCGCCTTGCTCGCCGGATCGGCGTGCATGCGGTTCGGTGTCTTCGAGGCGGGTCAGGAGTCCACGCGCGATCCGAAGTACGTCGTCGTGCCCCAGCGGGAGCGGATGGCCGCCCGCGGCGCCTGAGCGCCGGGATCGACCCACACGACCGCGGCGCTACCGGACCTCGATCCACGCCTCCCGGCGCGGCACGAACTCCCCGACGATGGGGGACCCAGGGACCTCGCCGGCGACCAGCAGGCCGCCGCTGGTCTGGGCGTCCGCGAGCAGCAACAGCTCCTCGTCCGACACGGTGCTCGACAGGTGGGGCTGAACCCACTCGAGGTTGCGGCGGCTGCCACCGCTGATAAACCCCTCCGCCAGGGACCGACGGGCCCCTTCGAGGTAGGGCACCGCCGCGGCGTCGACGACGGCGCTGACGCCGGAGGCACGGGCCATCTTGAACAGGTGCCCCAGCAGGCCGAAGCCGGTCACGTCCGTCGCCGCCGTGATACCCGCCGCAAGGGCCGCCAGGGAGGCGTCACGGTTGAGTGCCACCATGGTGGCGATGGCCTCTGGGAAGACCTCGCTGGTGATCTTGTGGCGGTTGTTGAGCACGCCGATACCCAGCGGCTTGGTGAGGCTGATGGGCACTCCGGCAGCCGCGGAGTCGTTGCGCAGCAAGTGGTTCGGGTCGGCGATGCCGGTGACGGCCATGCCGTACTTCGGCTCGGGGTCATCGATACTGTGCCCGCCCCCGACGTGGCAGGCGGCTTCCCGGGCGATGTCCAGTCCGCCCCGGAGCACCTCGGTGAGCAGCTCCATCGGCAGCACCGCCCGCGGCCACCCCACGAGGTTGACGGCCACCACCGGCCGGCCGCCCATGGCGTAGACGTCGGACAGGGCGTTGGCCGCGGCGATACGTCCCCAGTCGTAGGCGTCGTCGACGACGGGGGTGAAGAAGTCGGCGGTCACGACGACTGCCGTCCGCTCGTCGACGAGGACGACTGCTGCGTCGTCCCCGTCGTCCAGGCCCACCAGGACCCCGGGAGCGTCGTGGCCGGTGAGGCCGCGGACGACTTCCTCGAGCTCGCCGGGTGGGATCTTGCAGGCACAGCCTCCCCCTGAGGCGTAGGAGGTCAGGCGGCCCAGGGTCGTCGTCATGGGCTGACCGTACGTCGCCGACCGGGCACTCCAGCGTCGGCACTAACCTGCGCGGTGGAGGCGTGCGGTTGGCTGGTGCTGCCCCCGGTCTTCAACACCGGTGAGGTCCAGGATCTGGGCCTGGTGGGTTCGATTCCCATCCGCCTCCGCCACAGCGTGGCCGTTCGCGGCTGCCTAGGCTGGGAACGTGCTTCCTGCGTCGACTCGGCTGGTCGCCCCCGGCGATGCCCGGGCGACCGTCGGCGTGGCTCCACTGCGGCAGTGCGCCCGGCTGCTCTGGATCCTCGTGCCCTGGGTGCTGGTCGTCGTCGTAGGGCGGGGCATCTGCCTGGTGGCCAAGCGCCTCCCGCCGCTGGTGTGGCTGGTCCGGGCGGTCGCGGGTGTCCGGCAGACCCGTCGGTCAGCTCGTGCCGCCCGCGCCCCGGGCGGTGGAGTCCATGAGCGGCCCACGGCTTCACAGGTCGACCCACCCCGGATCGGTCGGCTCGAGATGCAGCCGGCTGAGGAGCCCTCTCCCCCCAGTCCTTGCGCTCCAGGAGCCCCATGTCCGCAACGATGGACGGTGTGACGGACCAGGCTGCGGGCTAGCGTCGGGGGATGACCGCCGACGTGCTGTTCTGGTTCGACCCCGTCTGCCCCTTCGCCTGGATGACGAGCCAGTGGGTGCGAGAGGTGGCCCGTCAGCGGGACTACACCGTCGACTGGCGCTTCATCTCGCTGCGGCTGCTCAACGCCCACCTGGACTACGCCACGCACTTCCCTCCGGAGTACCAGGCCGGCCACACCGCTGGTCTTCGGCTGCTCCGCGTGGCCGCCCGGACCCGGGAGGAGCACGGGCGCCCGGCCGTGGGCCGGCTCTACGAAGCGATGGGCGGGCGGATCTGGGACACCGACCAGGAGGTCGGCACTCGGGCGGAGCCGGCCGTGGTCGCGCAGGTCCTGCTCGCTGCCGGCCTGCCGATCGCGCTCGCCACGGCGCTCGACGAGGACCGCTGGGACAGCGTGCTCCAGCGCGAGACCGACGAGGCCCTGGCGCTGACCGGCCGGGATGTCGGTACGCCGATCCTGCAGTTCGGACCACCGGACGGCCTGGCCTTCTTCGGGCCGGTCATCAGCCGGCTGCCGTCACCCGAGCAGAGCGTCGAGCTCTGGGACCACGTCATCGGGCTGGCGTCGTTCGGCGGGTTCGCGGAGCTCAAGCGCAGCCTGCGTGAGCTGCCCCAGCTGCGGGCGCTCGGCGTCCCGGTGGACGAGGTGGGCGTGACCCAGGAGTGGCGCGCCGGCAGCCGCCGTCTGCGCTGAAC
>JAYTHS010000463.1:0-10633 GCA_043732345.1 Frankiales bacterium
AGCCCACCGTGCAGGACGTACATCCGCCCTGCGCGGATGCCCTCCATGACCGAGCCGTACGAGAACGACGTCGCCCCGACCACCGTGCTGCTGTAGAAGCCGGGGAAGAAGTCCCCGTAGGTGTAGATCGGGCTCCCGGTGTCCACCGGGTCCCCGTGCGAGCCGGTCGCGGTGAAGTTGGGGGTCCCCTGCGCGAGGGTGTCGCCGTAGGCCTGGTGACTGTCGGAGTTGGCGCTGATCCACCAGGGTTTTCCCTCGGACAGCAGCGAGTCCCACAGCCCACCGACGGTCGCGGTCATCCAGTCGAAACCGCCGTAGGTGACGTAGGACGCGGCCGGGTAGGCAGGGAAGCTGTTCTTGTTCGGGGCGTTGTCGTAGTAGCCGCGGCCGTTGCTGTTGTGGCCCGCGCCGGGGATGGCGGCGGCCTGATGTCCGGGTGCGCCCTCCATGCCCACCGCGATGGTCGGCGCCGTGTCCCGCCACCCGCGGATCTCGTGCGGGCTGTCCAGGCCCTTGCGTGCGGGGTGGTTGGCCAGCATCAAGGCATCGTCGATCTGGTTGCTGCTGACCGCGTCGCGCAGGAAGGCCAGCCCCGACCGGGCGAGGGCCTCGTTCTCGGGGCCGGAGCTCGTGGTCCCGGTGACCACTCCGTCGTACGTGCTCTCGAACTGCTGGAGCAGCGGCACCTCCCCCGGTCCGGGGGCCACGAAGACCGTGCCGTGCTCAGCAGAAGGGATGTTCCACTCCAGCCCCTGGAACACCAGCGTCCGGGCGTTGTCCACCCGGGCCTGGACGATGTCGGCGTTGACCCTGGCGACGTCGTACTTCGCATGGGCCACGCTGCCGTGGTCGGTGATGACCATCCAGTCCAGGCCGTACTGCGCCCCACGCTGGACCTGCTGCGACGTCCGGTACTGCGCGTCGGGGCTGTACTGCGTGTGGATGTGGTGATCACCCGTGAGCCAGAGCAGGCCGGCGGCGCCGGAGGTGCCCTCCCCGCGGCGCCGGGGCTCGTCCGCGAGCGCTGGGCTCGCCAGCGAGCCGCCCAGCACGTTCGTCGCCGCCGCCGCGACCCCCAGCAGCCCGGCCCGCCGGAAGAAGCTCCGTCGGCCGAGCTGGTGCGGCGTCAGGTCCGCGGCGGGGACGCTCAGGTCGAGGTACTCAGGGACCGGGCGGTCGTGCGGGTGAGCCCCGTCGTGGGAGTGGTCGTGGACGTGGCCACCCTCGTGGCCGTCGGAGTTGTCGTGGTCCTGGTCGTTGCTCACGCGGGCTCCAAGTCATCGGCGGGAGGGTTGGCTCACCGCTCGCCCGAGGTTGGTCCACGACCGTGAACAGGAACTCCTACGACGCAGAGGACCAGGTGAACTCCCGATGGCGTAACGGGGCCTGCAGCCCACCTGTCTCGCCCGTCAGGAGGGTGCGCCGGCGACGGAGTGCGTCGCGGCAGCGCCAGCCGGGGTGACCAGCGGCAGGTGGCAGGCGGCGAACCGGCGGGGAGCCACCTCGCGCAGGACCGGACGCTCGGTGCGGCAGCGGTCCACCACGTAGGGACAGCGGGGGTGGAAGGGGCAGCCGGCCGGCTTGTCGACCGGGTTCGGCACGTCACCGGTCAGCACGATCCGCTCCCGCGGGAGGACCTCCGTCCCGTCGTCGATCTCGGGGGCGGCCGACAGGAGCGCCTCGGTGTACGGGTGGCCGGGAGCGTCGTATAGCGGGTCGGCATCACCCACCTCGACGACCTCACCGAGGTACATCACCGCGATCCGGTCCGAGACGTGCCGCACGACCCCCAGGTCGTGGGCGATGAAGACGTAGGTCAGCCCGAGCTCGTCCTGCAGGTCGGCGAACAGGTTGAGCACCTGCGCCTGGATCGAGACGTCCAGGGCGGACACCGGCTCGTCGGCCACGATTAGCGAGGGGTTCATCGCCAGCGCCCGGGCGATGCCCACCCGCTGCCGCTGGCCACCGGAGAACTCGTGCGGGTAGCGGTCGTGGTGGGACGCCGACAGCCCGACGACCTCGAGCAGCGCCGCGACCCGTTCGCGGACGGCAGCTGGGGTGCCGAAGCTGTGGATCTGCAGGGGTTCAGCCAGCACGTCGCCGATCCGCCGGCGGGGGTTGAGGGAGGCATAGGGGTCCTGGAAGACCAACTGCAAGTCGCGGCGCACGGGCCGCAGCTGACGTCGGGACAGCGAGGTGAGGTCCTGCCCGGCGAACTCGACGGTCCCCCCCGTGAGGTCGGTGAGCCGGACCAGGCAGCGGCCCAGGGTGGACTTGCCGCAGCCGGACTCCCCGACGACACCGAGCGTCTCGCCCTTGCGGACCTCCAGAGAGACCCCGTCGACGGCGTGGACGACGGGCTTGACGCCGCGCTTCGGCAGCAGCCCGCCGCGGACCGGGAAGTGCTTGACGACGTCGGTGGCCCGCAGCAGCACCTCGCCGCGCTCGACCTCGATCACGTCCGCCTCCCCGTCACGTGCCGTCCTGCCCTGGCTCGGTGAGCCGCACCTGGCCCGGGTCACCGGCGGCGACCGCCGCAGTGGTGAGCGACAGCCGGAGCTCCGCGCGACGGTCCGCGGGCAGCCAGCAGGCGTCAGCGTGCACGCCGGCGCTCAGCTCGGGCTGCTCGTCGCACCGGTCGTGCCGGTGCCGGCAGCGGGGTGCGAACGGGCAGCCGCTGGGCGCCGTGGACGCCGAGGCCGGGGAGCCCGGGATGGCCGGCAGTCGGCGGACGCGGGGGGCGCGGGCCCGCGGGACCGAGCCGAGCAGCCCCCAGGTGTAGGGGTGTCGCGGCCGGTGGAAGACGTCGGTCTTGGGGCCCTGCTCGGCGACCCGCCCGGCGTACATCACCAGGACCCGGTCCGCGAGCTGCGAGACCACCCCCATGTCGTGGGTGATGAGGATGATCGCGGAGCCGTGGTCGCTGCGCAGCCGACGCAGCAGGTCCAGTATCTGGGCCTGCGTGGTCACGTCCAGGGCCGTCGTGGGCTCGTCGGCGATGAGCAGGGCCGGGTTGTTGGCCAGGCCCATCGCGATGACGGCGCGCTGCCGCATGCCGCCGGAGAACTGGTGGGGGTAGTCGTCGATGCGGCGCGAGGGGTCAGGGATACCGACCTCCTCCAGCAGCTCGACCGCCCGGCTGCGGGCCTGCGCCTTGGAGATCCGGGTGTGCGCACCCAGGGCCTCGGCGATGTGCCACCCGACGGTGTACACGGGGGTCAGGGACGTCATGGGGTCCTGGAAGATCATGCTGATGTCCCGGCCGCGGAGCTGCCGCAGCTCGGCGTCGTCCATGCTCACCAGGTCGCGACCTCGGAACAGCGCCTGACCGGTGACCGAGCAGTTGGGGTCACGGATGAGCTTGAGGATGCTCATCATCGACACGCTCTTGCCCGACCCGGACTCCCCGACGACGCCCAGCACCTCACCGGGCGCCACCGAGAAGGACAGCCCGTCGACGGCCCGGGCCTCGCCCCGTCGGCTGCGAAAGGTCACCCGCAGGTCGCGCACGTCCAGCAGCGGCTCAGGCACGCCGCACCCGGGGGTCCAGCAGTGCGTAGAGCACGTCGACGACGGCGTTGGCGAGCACCACGAAGAACGCGGCGTAGAGCACGGTCCCGAGGATCACCGGCAGGTCGAGGTTCTGCAGCGCCTCGTAGGTCAGGCGGCCGACCCCGGGCAGCCCGAAGACGACCTCGGTCAGCAAGGCCGAGCCGCCGACCAGTGCCCCGAAGTCCAGGCCGAACAGGGACACCACCGGGATCAGCGAGCAGCGCAGGGCGTGCCGCACGAGGATCCGTCCCTCCGAGACGCCCTTCGCGCGGGCGGTCCGGACGTAGTCCTCGTCGAAAGCCGAGAGCATCTCCGAGCGCAGCACCCGGGCGTAGATCCCGGCGTACAGCGCGGCTAGGGTGATCCACGGGAACAGCAGGTGCAGGGCCCACTGGCCCGGCGAGTCGGTCAGGGGTGTGTAGCCCAGGGCGGGCACCCAGGAGAAGACGCTGCCGTGCAGCCGGCTCTGCGTCACCAGGTTGACGACCTCGCCCAGCCAGTAGACCGGCATCGAGACTCCGACGACCCCGAGCAGCACGATGATGGGGTCGACCGCGCGCCCGCGCCAGGCGGCCGCCGCCGCGCCCATGGCGATGCCGACGACCATCCAGATCAGTGCCGCTCCGATCACCAGGGACAGGGTGATCGGGATCGCCTGGGTGATCTGCGGGATCACCTTGACCCCCCGGTTGATGTAGGACGTGAGGTCCCGCTCGACGAACAGGTGCCGCATCATGAGCACGTAGCGGACCGGCAGCGGCCGGTCCAGGCCGAACTCGTGGCGGACCTGCAGCAGCGTGGCCTGGTCGGCGTTGCGCCCGGCGATCCGGGCGGCCGGGTCGACCCCTGGCGTCGCGAAGAAGATGAGGAAGACCAGGACGCTGATCGAGAACAGCACCAGCAGAGCAGCCGCCGCGCGCCGGACGGTGAACGTGAGCATCAGGCGGACCCACGCAGCCGGGCGCGCGGGTCCAGGGCCTCACGCACACCGTCACCGAACAGGTTCAGCACGACCGCGGTCAGGGCGATCGCGATGCCGGGGGCCAGCGTGACGGCGGGCCGCGTGTAGAGCAGCCCCAGTCCGTCGTTGATGATCGTCCCCCAGCTCGCCTGCGGGGGCTGCACGCCGACCGACAAGAACGACAGCGCCGACTCGGTGAGCATGCTCAGCGCCGTCATGAGCGGCAGGAACACCGCGACGGTCGGCAGGACGTTGGGCAGGACGTCGCGCCGCATGATGCTCAGGTCCGACGCACCGACCCCGACGGCGGCGGCGACGAACTCCTTCTCCTTCAGGGCCATCACCTGGCCTCGCAGCGGCCGGGCAACGTAGGGCACGTAGACGACGGCGATGATCAGGACCGGCAGCCACAGGCTGCCCGCACCCACGTGCAGTGGCCCGATCGTGATCCCGCTGGTTAGCAGGACGACGGACAGGCAGATCGCCAGCAGGTAGACGGGGAAGGCCCAAACGACGTCCAGCAGCCGGGCCAGGACGGCGTCGACGACCCCCCCGAAGTAGCCGGCCAGGACGCCGGTCACCGTGGCCAGCAGGCAGCAGAGCAGGGCCGACGCGACCCCGATGAGCAGGCTGTTGCGGCCGCCGTACAGCAGCCGGGCCATGACGTCGCGGCCCTGGTTGTCCGCCCCGAGGAAGTAGTGACCGGGGTCGTACGTCGGGCCGATCGGGGTGACGCCGAGCCCCAGCCCGGTGCTGCTGGGCCGCAGCACCGGGACGGTCTTGCCGTCGATGACCGTGCTGCCCGACACGTTCGACGTGAACGGGTCGGTATGGGCGACGTGCGAGGCGTAGTACGGCGCGAGCAGGCAGGCCAGCACGACCAGCACGAGGCCGATCGCAGACGCCATGGCGGACCTGTTGTGGCGCAGCTGCGCCCACGCCCGACGCCAGGGCCCCTCCGAGGCGGGGGGCACCTGGACCGTCCTCTCGGCGGCCGGGCTCCCCAGCCCCAGGATCACGTCTGTCACAGCTGGGTCACTGCGTCCAGAGCTGGCTGACGAGCATGTAGAACTGCTTGCTGAACTGGTAGTTGCCGACCCGCTTGCTCAGGAAGTCGATGAGCTTGGGCGTGAACAGCGGAGCCACGGGGGCCTTGGCCATGACGGCCTTGTCGACCTGCGCCCACTTGCTGTTGGCCGCGTCGAGGCTGGTGCGCTCGGTGATCAGCGCGTCCTTCATCTGCGCGTCGATGCCCTTGTCGCAGAAGCCGGCGATGTTGATGCTGGAGTCACTGCCCGGGATGAACGACGCGCAGGACTCCAGCACGTTCAGGAAGTCCGAGGCAGCCGGGTAGTCCTGGTACCAGGACGTGAGGCTTATCTGCACCTTGTTCTTGGTGTTCTGGATGTAGGTGAACTGGATGTTGCCCGAGATCGGCTTGAGGGTCGCCTTGTAGCCCAGCGAGGTCAGCAGGCTCTGGAGGTACTCACCGATCGACTTGTTCACCTCGTCATCGGTCACGACGATCCCAACGGCCTGTCCGGCGGTCCCGGACTCCTTTACTAGCTGCTTGGCTTTGTCGAGGTCCGGCGCTGTCCAGGTCGTGCCGCCGCCCTTGGTGTACTGGCAGTCCTCGACGTGCCCGGGGAAGCCCGGCGGCAGGAAGGTGCAGACCGGCTGGGCCAGGTTGGCGCCGCCGTAGAGCTTGACGGCGGCGTTGCGGTCGACAGCGAAGTTGACCGCCTGGCGCACCTTGACGTTGTCGAACGGCGCCAGGTTGGTGTTCATCGCGAGGTACCAGAACGCGGTCAGCGGGTTGACGTGCACCTGCGCGGCGAACTTCGTCCCGATCTCGTTGAGCCGGTCGGCGGGCGGCGGGTCGAAGATCCAGTCGGCCTGGCCGTTCTGGACAGCCGTCACGGCTGCCTCGACGGTCAGGCCGAAGCTCTCCACGATGGAGTCGGAGTAACCCTGGGGCTGCGCTTCGTGCGACCACTCCTTGAACGAGGGGTTGCGCACGAGGGTCAGCGCGCGGTTCGGGTCGTAGGACGCTGCCATGTAGGGGCCGGTGGTCGGGATCGGGACGTTGCCGGCGTCCTTGACGGGGGCGCTCGCCGGCAGGATCGCCGCGTGCGGGACCGAGAGCTTGTAGGAGAACTCCGGGTCGGCGTCCATGAGGTGGATGACGATCTGGTTGGTCGCCGGGTCCACCACCACGCCCTTGGACAGGTCGCAGCTGGCTGGGGTCTTCAAGCAGGCGGCCGCGCCGATGATGCCGTTGTAGAAGGTGCCGGCGGTTGGGCTCGACACGGTGAAGATGCGCTTGAAGGAGGCGGCGACGTCCTGGACGGTCACGTCCTTGCCGTTGGAGAACTTCACGCCCTTGCGCAGGGTGAAGGTGTAGGTCTTGCCGCCGTCGCTGATGGTCGGCAGCTTCTCCGCGAGGTCGGCGACGACGGTGAACGACTCCTGCCCGTTGACCTTCTTGAAGGCCAGCAGTCCGTCGTACATCGCCTGGTAGAGCTGCCAGTACTGCAGCGTGTAGTTGACCTTGGGGTCCAGCGTGCCGCCGGCGGACTTGGCGAGCAGCTTCAGCGTCCCGCCCTTGTGCTGGGCCTGGAAGCCGGTTGTGGAGCCCGCCCCGGTCGGGGAGCCGCCGGCGGTCGGCGTCGTGCTGCTGCCACCGCCGCAGGCCGCGGCTGCGCTGAGCGCCAGCAGCGCAGCAGCCGTGGAGACGTGGCGGGTACGGCGGGAGGTCCGGGTCATGAGGGAGCCCTTCGTGGAGTGGGTCATGCGGTAGCCGTGGCGGTGGCGCGGGAGTCGTAGGTGTCGAGGAAGGCGCCGACGACCTGCAGGTAGCGCTCCTCCTCCTCCACCTGGGGCAGGTGGCTGGACTCCTCGAAGACCTCCCACCGGACGTCGGGGATGCGGTCGGCGAACGGCTGCACGCAGGCCGGGGTGGCCTCGTCGTACCGGCCGTTGACGAGCAGCGTCGGGGCGACCACCTGGTCGAGCCGGTCGATGACCGTCCAGTCCTTCATGGTCCCGATGACGTGGAACTCGCTCGGGCCGTTCATCGAGTGGTAGACGGTCGGGTCCTGCGCCAGGGCCTCGAAGCTGGCGACGACCTCCGGCGGGTTGGGGACGACGCGGCACACATGGCGGTCGTAGAAGACCTTCTCCGCGTCGAGGTACTCCTGGGAGTCGGTCGTCCCGGCCTGCTCGTTGCGTAGCAGCGCATCCTGGACGTCGGCGGGCAGCTCGGCCCGCAGCCGGTTGGCCTCCGCCAGCCACAGTTCCATCGAGGCGGGCGAGTTGGCGATGACCACGGCCCGCAGGCCGGCCGGCCGCAGGACCGCGTGCTCGGCGGCGAGCATGCCGCCCCAGGACTGGCCCAGGACGTCGTAGGAGTCACGGATGCCCAGGCCGTCAAGCAGGTTGTCCAGCTCGTCGAGGAAGAGCTGGACGTTCCAGAAGTCGGCGCCGGCCTCGGGCAGGTGGGTCGAGCGGCCGCAGCCGAGCTGGTCGTAGTGGACGACCGCCCGGCCCCCCGCGGCCAGGCCGGCGATCCGCAGCGTGTAATCGTGCGGGATGCCGGGGCCGCCGTGCAGGACGACCAGGGGCACCTTGCCGGCCGCCGTCGAGGCAGCCAGGTCACCGGTCACGCGGTACCACGTCTGGTGGCCCCGGAAGGGCACCGTGCCTTCGGTCGTGGCAGCAGCGATCGACAACGTGGGCCTCCAGGAGCAGGGGGTGGGACCGTGAGAGTGGCACCGAGAGGGGCTGCTGGGAAGATCCCGGGCCCGTAGGACCGTATGTCGATGCCCATCCGTGATCAGCGGGTACGTCGGGGGGGCTTGCCGCGCCAGGCCAGGGACCGGGCGTCGAGCTCCCGCAGCAGCGGGTCGCCCTCGACGAGCAACCGCTCACCCAGCGCGACGGCCCCGGCCAGCTGCGCGTCGTCCAGCTGGGTGAACGCCATCCGGCGGCGGTCGAGCACGTCGTACCAGCGGGCGCCGACCGCGTGGTCGATCAGGACCCGGCCAAAGCAGTGGTCGGCCCGCAGGACCCAGCCGTCGGTCGCCGCCCGGACCGGGAGCTCGACCTGCACCAGCGCCCGGTAGCGGGCCGTGAGCCGGGCCCGGTCTCCCTCGTCTCCGAGCAGGGAGAGCTGCTCGGGCATCGGCGCGAGCTCAGCGGGGGGACGAGGGGACGGTCGCCGCGGCCGTGACGAGCTCGACGAGGGCCTCGCGCAGGTAGGTCGCGAGCTGCTCCAGGTCAGGGACCGCGTCGGCGTCGGCCATCAGCCCGTAGACGACCTGACCGTCGTAGCTCATGATCGCGATGGCGAGCCGGTGCTCGGGTGCGAGGAACGCCAGCGGTATGAGCTCCCGGAGCTGTCGCCCCAGCATGTAGATCGGGACCTGCGGGCCGGGCACGTTGGTGACGAGCAGGTTGTAGAGCCGGCTGGAGAAGCCCAGCCGGCTGGCGCGAGCGAGGATCGCGGGTGGCAGGGCGTTCTCGAGTGAGGTGAGGACCTTGGCTCCCTCCGCCTGCTTGCTGCTCTTGAGGTCCTGCATGCTCACCCGGACGCTGGCCAGCCGCGCGACGGGGTCGCTGAGGCCGACCGGCAGCGGGGCCGTCATGATGGCGATCTCGTTGCCCAGGGACCCGCGCTGGGCGTCCGAGCGCAGGGAGACCGGGACGCACGCGCGCAGCGTGAGGTTGTCGGTCACCATCCCGCGGTCGGCCAGGAAGCGGCCCAGCGCACCGGCGACCGAGGTGAGGACGACGTCGTTGACGGTCGCGCCGTACGCCACCTTGACGGTCTTGTAGTCCTCGAGCGCTGTGCGGACGACGACCACCGAGCGGTGCGGGCCGGGCTTGTCGTTCAGAGGCGTCTTGGGCGCGCCGTTGACGAGCGGCTTGGTCGCCTCGGCCAGCGCGGACACGGCGTGCACGGTCTCCCGCACGGCCGTGCGGGGGTCGGTGAAGGTGCGCAGCCCCCGACCGCCGAGCCGTACGGCGTTGCGCACCAGCCCCTGCACGCCCGTGACCAGCAGGTCCAGCGCGCCCGGCTGGGCCGCCGGGACCCACGGAGCGGGGGCGGCGGGGACGGTGTCCTTCGACAGGTCGAACAGGACGGTCAGCAGGTCGACACCGCTGACGCCGTCGATCATCGCGTGGTGGGTCTTGGCGATGATCGCGAAGCGCCCGTCGGCGAGGCCCTCGACGAGCCACAACTCCCACAGCGGCTTGCTGCGGTCCAACCGTTGGGCCACGACCCGGTTGACCAGGGTCAGGAGCTCGGCCTCACCGCCGGGGCTCGGCAGCGCGGTGTGCCGGACGTGGTAGCCCAGGCTGAAGAAGGGGTCCTCCACCCACAGCGGGCGGCCGGTACCCAGCGGCGGGAAGGCCAGCTTCTGCCGGTAGCGCGGCAGGTCCGGCAGCCGGGAGGCGATGTGGTCGGTGACCTCGCGGGCGCTCGGCGGCGGTCCGTCGAAGACCGCCAGGGCGCCGATGTGCATGTGCGCCCCGCCGTCCTCCATGTGCAGGAATCCGGCGTCGATGCTCGTCAACCGGTCGAGGTGCCCTTGGGCCACGGTGTCTCCCGGAAGTGGTGCGCGAGGATGCGGCCGAAAGCGTGCCACAGGCCGCAGCGTCAGGCGGGCTTGGCGAGCGCGGTCAGCGACCGCCGACCAACAGCGACTGCGCGCCGACCCCGATCGGGCCGTCGACGTCGGACAGCACGCTGGTCGCAAGGCCGGTGCCGCCCTGGCTGACCGCGGTCGCGGCGTCCAGGCAGATCCACTCGCCCACGGCCTCGCGGTGCAGGTGGACGGTGAGCTCGGGGTTGATGAAGTGGAAGCGGTCGATGTCCAGCTCGGCCGACACCCCGTTGCCGCTGTCGGCCACGATGAGCACCCGGGACAGCGGGCTCGGCTCCTCGTCGGGCACGAGCGGGTGCAGCATCCGTCCCCACACCGTCGCCGGACCGGGCTGCGCGAAGCCGCCGCTGACCCAGCGCCACTCCATCGCCTGCAGGTAGCCGCGGCCCCAGCCCTGCGGGTCGACGACCCCCTGGTACTCGGGCAGCGGGGCCGGCCCGACCGCGCGGGA
>JAYTHS010000464.1:0-3222 GCA_043732345.1 Frankiales bacterium
GCCAGGGTGGAGGCGGCCGCGATGGCAGCCCGCTGGGCGCCCTGCCGACGGTGCAGCGGCCGGATGAGCGGACCAACCCCCAGCACCAGGACCGGGACGCCGACCAGTACGACGAAGCCGAGCAGCACGCTGGTGGACAGCAGCAGGCCGGCGACGACGACGAAGGAGACGAGCGCGCCACTGGCCCGGGCCGTGACGTCCAGGGTGCGGCCGACCGAGGCGGAGTCGGTCGCGCTGACGTTCGCCGCCTCACCCGCGGGCACCCGGGCGGCCAGCGAGCCTCCCAGGGTCGCGGCGTGTCGGACGACCAGCTGCTGGGTGCGGAAGACCGCTGTCAGGTAGTTGTCGACGGCGCAGCGGTGCCGAAGGATCCCGGACACCGCCTGGGTGAGGCCGAGCGCCAGCAGGATGAGGGCCCACCCGACGAGCGCCCCCCGCGAGTGGTGGCGGACCCCTTCGTCGATGGCGCGGCCCAGCGCGGCTGGCGCCACGGCCTGGCAGAGCATCGCGATCGTGCCCCACAGCGCCCCGGCCGCGAGGGTCCGGCGCTGCTTGCGCGCCACCCAGCGCAGGTAGCGCCCGGCGGACCGGAGGTCGGGCTCCCCGGGATCGTCGAGCGGGAGCTGGCGCACCCCCTCAACCTAGCGGCGGTCGGCAAGCACTTTGGCCGCCACACTGGGCCGGTGCGCGACCCTGCTGACCCCGACGGACCCGACGACCCCGACAGCATCGGCGCCCCCGACGACCCTGCCACCTCCGCGACGACGTGCTGCGTGTGCGGAACGGTCGCTCCCGACGGCCGGCCGGCGACGTGGTCGTTGCAGGTCGGATCGCGGGGGCGGCAGTGGCTGTGCGAGGCGTGCACCCGCGACAACGTCCGCTCCATCGAGGGCAAGCTGGACGAGGCCTGGTGGTGAGCCGGGACTACTGAGCTCGGGGTCGACGCTTGCGAGGGGCCGGGGCGGGCAGGGGGATGGTCGGCACCTCGGCCGTCGGGACCCGGCGCTCGGACGCCGCGGCGGCGTCGCGCTCGGCGATCGACCCGGGCGGCGCGAAGCCGGGCTGCCACTGCTCCATGAGGTCGCGGAACGCCGCCTCCCCACCGAGCTGGCACAGCACCCCGATGGTCCCGAGGGTCACGCGGTGGATGAGCAGGTACGACGGGGGCAGGTTGAGCTGCCGTCCGAGCTGGGCTGCCGGGGACCGCGGGTCCCCGACCCGGACGGCCTCGGCCCGCAGCCAGGCTCGACTGAAGCGGAACGTCGGCTCGGCCACGGGGGCGAGGAGCGGCCGCAGGTAGGCCAGCACCGCGACGGCGTCGATCTCGATGCCGGGCTTGACGAAGCCCTCCTCGCGCAGGGCGTCCAGCACCTGCTCGGCTCTGCCCTCCAGGGCCAACCGGGCCAGCCGGCCGATGGGCTCCGGGGCGCCATCGGGGAGCCGGTTGACAGCACCGAAGTCGATGACACCGAGCCGTCCGTCGGGCAGCAGCCGGAAGTTGCCCGGGTGCGGGTCGGCGTGCAGCAGCCCGGCCAGCACCGGCCCGCTGAACAGGAACTGCGCGAGCAGCTGCGACGCGGTGTCGCGCTGCTCCAGGGTGCCTTCGCGGATGATGACCGACAGCGCGACGCCGTCCATCCACTCGGTCACGATCACCCGCTCGGCGCTGGCCACGACGCGGGGGACCCGGATGCTGGCGTCGCCGTCGTACGCATCGGCAAAGGTCTGTTGCGACTCGGCCTCGAGCCGGTAGTCGAGCTCCTCGCTGACCCGCAGCTCGAGCTCCTTGAGCAGCGGCTTGATGTCCAGGCCGGGGGAGAAGGAGGCGAAGACCCGGGCCAGCCTGCTGAGCTGGCGCAGGTCGGACAGCAGCGCCTTGCCCGCACCGGGGTACTGCAGCTTGACCGCGACCTTGCGCCCGTCGGCCCATACCGCCCGGTGCACCTGACCGATGCTGGCCGCCGCCGCGGGCGTGACCTCGAAGTCCTGGAACAGCGATCGCCAGTCCGGGCCGAGGCTCTGGGTCAGCACCTGGTGGACCGTGGCCGCCGGCATCGGCGGGGCGGCGTCCTGCAGCTTGGTGAGGGCAGCGCGGTACGGCGCCACGACCTCCTCGGGCAGGGCCGCCTCGAACACGCTCAGGGCCTGGCCGAGCTTCATGGCCCCGCCCTTGAGCTGGCCGAGCACCTGAAAGAGCTGCTCGGCGGTGCGGGCCTGCAGCTCGGCGGTCACCAACTCGGCCGGCCGGCCACCGATCCGCTTACCGAGGCCGAGCGTGGCCCGGCCGGCGACCCCGATCGGCAGGGTCGCGAGCTTGGCGCCGCGGGTCAGCGTGCGCTTGGGGATGTCGGCCACGTGCACAGTGTGGCGGTGCGCGCGCGCCGCCGCCGGTCGGCCCGCGAGCCCGGTCCGGTCGCTTGCTCACGCGGCCCGCTCCCAGACGCACGGGCAGGCCGGGTGCCTCGGCCACGAGCGCCGCCGCCAGCGCCAGCCCGGCACGGTCAGCTCCAGCGTGCCGTCGAGTGTGGCGGGGGTCGTCTCGCCCGCCAGCAGCTCAAGGATCTGCAGCGCGGCCTGGGCGGCGACCGCGGTGGCGAGCACCCCGTCGCAGGCCTGCAGCTCGCGCGGGGCCCGGGCGAGTTGCGCGGCCAGCGCCGGCCAGGCCGGGTCGAGGCCGGTCCGGGCCAGGTCCAGGCAGTGCAGGCAGGAGCTGCGCCCCGGCAGCACGAGCGGTCCGACGACGCCGACCTGGTCCTCGACGCGGGCCACGAGGTGCGCCAGCCCGTCGAGCACCAGCAGGCCCGCGTCGGGCGCCGGGTCCTCGGGCTCGGTGAGCACGACGAGATCGGGTCGCCGCAGGTCCAGCGCGACCGAGGGGGCGAGCGCACGCAGCCGGTCACGCACCGCCAGTGCGCGGGGACGGCCGATGTCGCGGTGCTCCAGGCCACCAACGCCGGTGTCCTCGGGGCGCACGGCCGCGTCGTCACGCACGTCGACCGTGCCGACGCCGGCTGCTGCGAGCAGCGCCGACAGCGGTGCCCCGACGCGGCCCGCTCCGCGGATCAGGACCCGGGCCTCGCGGCGCCGGCCGAAGACCCCGGCCGCGGCCCCGCCGTGCAGCAGCCGGAGCGCGGCGACGTCGGGGCCGAGCCGGTCCCGGTCCTGCTGGGACAGTCCGGCGAGCGCCGCGGTGTCGGAGCCGGCATCGGCGAGCAGCCCGGC
>JAYTHS010000465.1:0-3218 GCA_043732345.1 Frankiales bacterium
TGCGCCGGGCGGCCGTCGGGCCGCGGGAAGTGCTGCGGGAACCCGTCGAGGTTGGCCACCGACGCCCCCCGCCAGCCGTAGATCGCCTGACACGGGTCACCGACCGCCGTCACCGGGTGGCCGCCTCCGAACAGCCCGGCGAGCATCCGGCGCTGCGCGACCGAGGTGTCCTGGTACTCGTCGAGCAGGACCACCCTGGCCCGCTCCCGCTCCAGAGCCCCGACCTCCGGGACCTGCTCGGCCAGGCGCGCCCCGAGCGCCACCTGGTCACCGAAGTCGATCGCGTCGAGGTCCTTCTTGGCTGCCCGGTAGGCGATCACGAGCTCTGCCAGCTCGGCGCGCTGACGGGACGCGGCGCCCCAGGTGCGCAGGGTCCCGCAGTGCCCGCTGTAGCCCTTACGTCCTTCGTCGCGAGCGCAGGCCTGCTCGAGCTGCTCGACCCAGCGCAGGTCGAAGCCCTGCAGGTCGGCCGGGTCGACCAGGTGCTCGGAGAGCTCGGCGTCCAGCGCCACCAGCTCGCCCACCAGCATCGACAGCGGCCGAGTCAGGTGCAGCACCGGCCCGCGGTGGCGGCGCAGCACCCGCGCCGCGAGCTGGTAGCGGGTCGCGTCAGCGAGCAGCCGGGCCCGCGGCTCGACCCCCAGCCGCAACCCGTGCTCGGTGACCAGCCGCCCCGCGAAGGCGTGGTAGGTCGCGACCTGCGGCTCGCCATCGGCGTCCGCGACCCGGGTGACCCCTGCCGTGGCCAGCGCGAGGCCGATGCGGCCGGCCAGCTCGGCGGCGGCCTTGTTGGTGAACGTCAGGCCCAGCACCCGGTCCGGCTCGACCTGGCCGGTGAGCACCAGATGGACGACGCGGGCCGCCATGACGCTGGTCTTGCCCGAACCGGCGCCGGCCACGACCAGGCCGGGCTCCAGCGGCGCCTGGGCCACCTCCAGCTGCTCGTCGGTGAAGGGCACACCGAGCAACGCCCGCAGGTCGGTCACCGGACCACCTGCCGACCGTCGGGTTGCGCTGGACAGCAGGAGCGAAAGGCGCAGCGGTCACAGCGCTCCTGCGGGGTGGGAGGGAACTGCTCGCCCATGATCCGGCGGACGGCGGTCTCGAGCAGCTCCTCGACCCAGCCGGGCCCGTCCGGCAGGGCGGGCTGGGCCGACACCTTGGCGCCGTCCGGCCCGTCGAGCCGGAGCATCACCAGCTCGGCGCCCCCGACCGGCGGACGCTCGGGGAGCTGCTCGTCCAGGGCCCCCGCGCTGACCGCGAGCTGGTAGGTCCCCAGCTGCGGGTGCACGGCCAGCTGCGACCCGCTGGGCGGGTGCTTGCTGGTCTTGAGGTCGATGACGTGGACCCGGCCCTGGACATCGAGCTCGACCCGGTCCATATAGCCCCGCAGCCGGACCGTGCCGTTCGGCACCTCGATCGCGACGTCGAAGCCGATCTCCGAGGCGACGAGCGTCCGGTCCCGGAAAGCGCTGTGCCACAGCAGGAAGCGGCGCAGGGCATCCTTGGCCTCCTCGCGCTGCTGGCGGGACCGCCAGGGCGCGTCGAAGGCCAGTTGGCTCCAGACCGTGTCTAGCCGGGCGACGAGCTCGTCGAGGTCGGCGGGGCTCCGTCCGGACGCGACCTCGTGGGCCAAGGCGTGCACGACGCCTCCCAGACCCATCGCGGCGCTGGGTGCGCTCTGGGCCTTGACCTCGTGCTCCAGGAACCACTTCAGCGGGCACTCCCCCAGTCCGGCGAGCGAGGTCCCGGAGAGCCGCACCGGCCCGTCCGACACCGGTACGCCGTCGGTGGTGACGTCGAGCAGGCCCCACCAGCGGTCCGGGTCGGCCGCGGGAGCCAGGGGGCGGTCGAGGTGGTCACGGGCGGCCGCCAGCCGGGCCAGCCGGGCGGCGGCGGCGCGGCGGGACGCCGGGGAGGCGTCGGGGTCGACGGCCCGGCGGCGCAGCGCGGACACCAGCGCCGGCAGCGAGAGCGGGCGACCGGTGCGCTCGGGGTGGACGGTCACAGGGACACCGGTCTCGGCGAACAGCCGGCTCGGCCGCTCACCGTCGTCGTCGCCGCTGTCGACGGCGGTCACCACCAGCCGCCTGCGGGCGCGGGTCAGGGCGACGTAGAACAGCCGCCGCTCGTCGGCCATCAGCTGGGCCCGGTCGTGCGGCTCGCGCATCCCGTCGGCGTCCAGCCGCTCGGCCTCCAGCAGCGTCGTACGACGGCGCAGGTCCGGCCACACACCCTCCTGGACGCCGGCGACGACCACGACCTCCCACTCCAGGCCCTTGCTCCGGTGGGCGGTGAGCAGCCGTACGGCGCTGCCGCGGACCCCCTTGTCGGCCAGCGTGTCCCCCGGGATCTGCTGGGCCTCGAGCTCGTCGAGCAGCGCCGTGACCTTGCCCTGACGGGACTGCGCGGCCCGCCCGACGGCAGTGAAAAGCGCGACGACGGCGTCCAGGTCACGATCGGCGGTGCGCCCGGCCGAGCCGCCGCGCAGCGACGCAGCCTCCAGGCGGGCCGGCCAGACGCCCGCGCTCCACAGCTCCCACAGCGCGGCCTCCGGGCCGTCGGCCAGCGCCGTGCGGGCCGCGGCGAGCAGGCCCGCCAGCCGGGTGACCGGGCGGGCCACGACGGCGTCCAGCAGCAGCACGTGCCGGGCGTCGGCGACCGCGTCGCGCAGCAGCTCGGCGCTCGGCGCGGGCTGGCTGCCGTCGGCGCCGTCCAGGGCCCGCAGCTCACGGCCCAGCCGGCGCAGCACCCCCGGGTCGGCAGCGACCAGCGGGGACAGCAGGAGCTCACGCGCGACCTCGGCCGTCAGGGTGGTCGGGTCGGCGACGACCCGCAGGGCCAGGACCAGAGGGGCGACGGCTGGCTCCTGGGCCAGCGGCAGTTCGTCACCGGCCACCTCCAGCGGGACGCCAGCGGCCGACAGGACCCGCCGCAGCAGGGGCACCGACCGGGTGCCGGAGCGCACGAGGACCGCCATCCGCGACCAGTCGGTGCCCCGCTCCAGGTGCTCGCGGCGCAGCAGGTCGGCGATGGCCTCGGCCTCGGCGCCGACAGACGGGTGGGTGTGCAGCTCCACGACCCCGTCCTGGGCTCCACGCCCCGGCAGCAGGTCACGGTGCGCCTTCAGCTGCGCACCAGGCAGTCCCGGGGCAGGGATGCGGGCCGCGACGCGGCGGCTGACCTCGAGCAGGGCACTGCCCGAGCGCCGGCAGGTC
>JAYTHS010000466.1:0-3196 GCA_043732345.1 Frankiales bacterium
GCCCGGCAGCACCGGTCCCCGCAGCACTGGCCGGTGCAACACCGGCCCCCGCTGCACCGGCCCCGGACGAGCCGACCTCACCCCCGGAGTCCTGAGCCAGGCCCGGCCTGCGTCAGCCGACATCTTGTCCACGGCACGGCGGCTTGACCTCGTCGTAGGCAGGCCCGCAAGGTGCCGTAGTGGAGACGCCGACCGACCTGCCTCCCGGGCTGGCCAGCGCCCACGAGGAGTTCGTCCGCTACCTGGTCCTGGAGCGGGACCGCTCCCCGCACACCGTCCGCGCCTACGCCGGCGATCTGGTCAGCCTGCTGGAGCACGCCGCACGACTGCGCGTGACCGAGGTGGGCCAGCTCGACCTCGCGATCCTGCGGAGCTGGCTGGCCAAGCTGCGCACCACCGGCTCAAGCCGCGCGACCCTGGCGCGCCGTGGCTCGACGGCCCGCACGTTCACGGCCTGGGCGCATCGCCGCGGGCTGCTCGCCACGGACCCCGGGTCGCTGCTGGCGACGCCACGCGGGCACCGGCCCCTGCCCGACGTGCTCCGGGCCGACGAGGCAGCGCGACTGGTCGACGGCGTCGACGGTGACGAGCCGCTGGACCTGCGTGACCGCGTCGCGCTCGAGCTGCTTTACGCCACAGGGGCCCGGGTCGCCGAGCTCTGCGGTCTGGATATCGGGGACGTCGACAGCGCCCGGCGCGTCGTACGGGTCATGGGCAAGGGCCGCAAGGAGCGCACCGTCCCGTACGGCGCGCCAGCCCAGGCCGCGCTGGACAGCTGGCTGACGCACGGACGCCCGAGGTGGGCCGGCCCGGCCAGTGCCGAGGCACTGCTGCTGGGCGCCCGGGGCGGGCGCATCGATCCCCGGACGGTCCGGACCGTCGTCCACCGGCGGCTGCGGGATGTCCCCGGGGCACCGGACCTCGGTCCTCACGGGCTGCGGCACTCGGCGGCGACGCACCTGGTCGAAGGAGGAGCTGACCTGAGAAGCGTTCAAGAACTGCTGGGCCACGCTAGTCTCGCGACGACCCAGATCTACACGCATGTCAGCGTCGAGCGGTTGAGGACGAGCTATGAGCGTGCGCACCCCCGAGCCTGAGGGCTCGGGCGTCCAAGTGGCCGATGAGGCGCCGGACGTCGACGTGCCCGCCGCCAAGCCGGTCCGCAAGACCGGTCGCTACGCGGGGGTATCCGACGAGGAGCGCGCAGAGATCGAGGCCGCCATCGCAGTGCTCTGGCGGGAGTACAAGGATACGGGCGAGGAGAAGCTCCGCGAGCGGCTGATCCTGCACTACTCGCCCCTGGTCAAGTACGTTGCCGGGCGGGTCGGTGTGGGCCTGCCGCCCAACATCGAGCAGGCCGACCTCGTCAGCTATGGAATCTTCGGGCTCATCGACGCCATCCAGAAGTTCGATCTCGAGCGCGCCATCAAGTTCGAGACCTACGCGATCAGCCGCATCAAGGGCGCGATCATCGACGAGCTCCGTTCGATCGACTGGATTCCTCGCTCGGTGCGCTACAAGGCGCGTGAGGTCGAGAAGGCCTACGCCGCGCTCGAGGCCAAGCTGCACCGGTCTCCGACGGAGTCCGAGGTGGCCGAAGAGCTCGGCATCAAGCTCGAGGACCTCCACACCATCTTCAGCCAGGTCTCATTCGTGAACGTCGTGGCCCTTGACGAGCTGCTCACGGCCGGCGGGGAGAAGGGGGACAAGCTGTCGCTCGTCGACACCCTCGAGGACACCAAGGCCGAGGACCCGGTCGCGGCCTTCGAGACCGAGGAGACCAAGTACCTGCTCGCGAAGGCCATCAACACGTTGCCCGAGCGCGAGAAGATCGTGGTCACCCTCTACTACTACGAGGGGCTCACGCTTGCGGAGATCGGTCAGGTCCTCGGGGTGACCGAGAGCCGCATCTGCCAGATGCACACCAAGGCCGTCCTGCAGTTGCGGGGCAAGCTCGCCGACTCCAAGGACTGACCGGGTCAGTAGCCGGTTCTAGCCGTCGATGCTCTCGCGGAGCAGGTCCATGTGACCGAGATGCCGGGCGTACTCCTCGACGAGCTGCGTGAGGATCCATCGCAGGTTGACCGACGCCGTTGCGCAGGCCGCGTACAGGCCGGTCGAGATCGGGCGAGGCCGTGGGGTTGGCCGGAGTCGTGACCAGCCCTGCCTCGTACGCCACGAGGTCGGCAACGGCCGTCGCGGCGTGTCCGTCGTCGAAGTCCGCGTCGTGGCGGCCCGGCCTGCAGTAGCGGCCGACGGCTCCGTGCTCGTCGAGCAGTACTACCCGCAGCCAGTAGGTCTGGACCTCCGTGAGGTGCCGGACGATGCCGAGCAGGCTCATGGATGACGGCGGCACGGAGCGACGGGCGAGCTGCTGGGAGTCGAGGCCGGCGACCTTCAGCAACACCGTCTCCTGGGCGCGGGCCAGGTAGTGCTCGAGGACGGCTCGTTCCGCACCCGTGGTCGGACCGTCTCTCCGGTCGTTCGGTCGTCCGGGCGCTCGGCGACGACGGGGACGTTGTCGGCGGGATCGCTCATGCCCCGAACCTGCCACCTGGAGCGCGCGGCTCAGGCGCCGAGTCACCGGTACGGCGCCGGCGGCCTAGGGCGTGTCTGTACTCATGTCTTGAGCCAGAGCACGATTGAGGCCAGGACCATGCCGCCGCGGTAGATCAGGGCGTGCTTGTCGTAGCGGGTCGCCAGGCCGCGCCAGTCTTTGAGCTTGTTGAAGGCGCGTTCGACGACGTTGCGTCCCTTGTAGGCCTCGGCGTCGAAGTTGACTGGCCGGCCACCGTTGGAGCCTCGGTTCTTGCGGTTGGTCTGCTGGTCGGTCTTCTCCGGGATCACGACCTTGACGCCGCGGGCCCTTAGAGCGTCGCGGTGGGCCTTGGCGGAGTAGGCCTTGTCCGCGATCAGCGCATCCGGGGTGGTCCGTGGCCGACCGCAGCCCGGTCTTGGGATGCGGAGTTGACTCAAAAGTACCGGTAGCGCTGGGGAATCACCCGCCTGGCCGGTCGTGAGGACCAATACCAGCGGCAATCCTCGGCCGTCGACGAGCGAGGTGGGTCTTGGTTGTCAGGCCTGCTCTGGAGCGCCCGATGGCGTGATCGTCCGGTTCGTCCCCGCTACCCAGCGATTCCTTGTAATTCGACCGAGCCCCCTGTGTGGGCCGTGGTCGTCAGCTGAGACCTCGCAG
>JAYTHS010000467.1:0-10452 GCA_043732345.1 Frankiales bacterium
ACACCCTGCCGGCCGAGCTGCAGGTCACGGCTCGGACGGCGGGCGGTGTCGTCATGGCGCTGCGCCACCGCGACGCCGCCATCGAGGGTGTGCAGTTCCACCCCGAGTCGGTGCTGACCCAGGGCGGCCACCTGCTGCTGGCGAGCTGGCTGGCGCAGTGCGGTGACCCGGCCGCGATCGCGCTCGCCCCGGCGCTGGCCGCGCGGGTCGAGGTCAAGCGGCTGGCCGCGTTCGCCTGAGACAGCGGCCCAGCGGCCCGTGATCCCGGCGGCCCGGCGGCCTCAGGGGCTCGGCGCGGGAGCACTCGGTCCCGGTGTCGGAGGTGCCGCGGGGGCCGACGGTGTGGGGGTGGCCGTGGGAACGGGGGTATGGGCAACGTCGAGGATGACGGTCGCCTCGCGCCGGGCGAGCGTGCCGACCGGGTCCTGGGCGAGCACCTGCCCCGGCGTCGTGGTCGTGACGACGTAGCGGATCCCGATGACGAACGAGGATGCCCCCAGGGTCTTCACGGCCTGCTGGACGGTGGTCCCGCGGACGTCGGGGACCAGCAGGTTCCCGGACGCGACCACGAGCGTGACGGTCGAGCGGGCCGCGAGCTGGGTCCCGGCCGCAGGCAGGACCGACAGGACCGTCCCGGCCGGCACGTCGCCGTCGCGCGTCGTCACGCGGGCGACCAGCTCGGCCGCCCCGAGGGTAGCGGTGGCGTCGTCCTGGGAGGCTGCGACCACCGCGGGGACCGTGGTCCGCTCGGGTCCCTGCGAGACGAGCAGGTCGACCAGCCCGCCTCGGCGTACGAAGAAGTGCCCGTCGGGGCTCTGCGTCAGCACCGTCCCGACCGCGGTGGGGCTGAACCCGGCGGTGACCCGCCCGACCTGCAGCCCGGCCGCCTGCAGCTGGGCGGCGGCGTCCTGCTGGCTGCTGCCGACGACGGTGGGCGGCTTGAGCAGCCCGCTGTCGTTGCCGAGCAGGGCGTGCACCAGCAGCCCCGCCCCGAGGGCGACCGCCAGCAGCAGGGCACCGAACAGCGTCCACACCAGCGTCGTATGGCGCTGCCACTCGACCCGCCGGAGGACCACCTCGTCGGCCGCCGCCGCGCTCACAACCAGCACCGGGGTCGCCAGGACGGGCTGCCCTGCGACCGCGCGGAGCAGGTCCTCGCGCATGTCATCGGCGTCGACGTAACGGTTCTCGGGGTTCTTGGCCATCGCCTTCAGGACGACGGCGTCGACGTCGGCCGACATCGACGGGTCGAACTCCGTGGGGGGGACCGGGTCCTCCCGGACGTGCTGGTAGGCCACCGCGACCGGCGAGTCGCCGACGAACGGCGGGACGCCGGTGACGAGCTCGTAGAGCAGGCAGCCGGTCGAGTAGAGGTCGGACCGGGCGTCGACGTGCTCCCCGCGGGCCTGCTCCGGCGACAGGTAGGCGGCGGTGCCCAGCACGGCGGCGGTCTGTGTCATCGTCGCCGAGCTGGCGGCCGCAGCCCGGGCAATGCCGAAGTCCATGACCTTGACCTCACCGGTGGAGGTGAGCATGACGTTGGCCGGCTTGATGTCCCGGTGCACCATCCCGGCAGCGTGCGCCACCTCGAGGGCGGAGCAGATGTCAGCGGTGATCTCCATCGCCCGCTGCGGCAGCAGCCGGCCCTCGTCGTGCAGCACGTCGCGCAGGGTGCGTCCCTCGACGAGCTCCATGACGATCCACGGCACCCCCTCGGCGTCGCTGCCGGTGTCGTAGACCGCGACGACCGTCGGTGCGTCCAGCGACGCGGCGGCCTGCGCCTCGCGGCGGAACCTCGCCTGGAAGTCGGGGTCGCGGGCCAGCTCGGGTCGCAGCACCTTGACGGCGACCTGACGCCCGAGCCGGACGTCGGTGGCGCGGAACACCTGGGCCATGCCCCCGCGGCCGATGACCTCGCTCAGCTCGTAGCGGCCTCCGAGCAGCTCGCTCATCGGCCCAGGACCGCCCGCATCACAGCTTGGGCGATCGGGGCGGCGACCTGGCCCCCTGTCGCCTCCGAACCGAGGGCACCGCCGTCCTCGACGAGGACGGCGACGGCGACCTCTGGGTCCTGCGCGGGGGCGAAGCCGATGAACCACGCGTGCGGGGCGGCACCGGACGCGTGCTGGGCGGTCCCGGTCTTGCCGGCGACCCGGACGCCGGGGATCTGCGCCGCCGTCCCGGTGCCGCTGGCCACGACGGCCTCCATCATCACGGTGAGCTGCGCGGCCACCGGCGCGGAGACGGCCTTGCGGTAGAGCTCCGGTCGCGCCAGGTCCAACCGGCTCAGGTCGGGCGCCTGCACCTCCTGGACGAGGTACGGGCGCATCACCTCGCCACCGTTCGCAATGCCGGCCGCGACCATCGCCATCTGCAGCGGCGTCACCCGGACGTCGTACTGGCCGATCGCGGCCTGCGCCACCTGCGGCGGGGTCAGGCTGTCCGGGTAGACGCTGTCTGCCACCGGCTGCGGCAGGTCCAGGGAGGGGTCGCCGAACCCGAACGCCTTTGCCTGCGCCCGCACGGCGTCCTGCCCCAGCGCGATCCCGAGCGCGCCGTACGCGGTGTTGCAGGAGATACGCAGCGCGTCGGCCAGCGTCGTGGTGCGGCCGTCACCGCAGCGCTCGCCGCCGAAGTTCGTCAGCGTCGCGGTGGTCTGGGGGAGGTCCAGCACGGTGGGTGACGGCACCCGGGTCTGCGGGGTGTAGCGGCCGGTCGCGAGCGCCGCGGCCGTCGTGATGACCTTGAACGTGGAGCCCGGCGGGTAGGTGCGCTCGACCGCCCGGTTGGCCAGCGGGGCCTGCGGATCGGCGAGCAGCGCCTGGTACGACGACCGGATCCTGCTCGGGTCGTGCGAGCTCAGCCCCGTCGGGTCGTACGATGGGCGGCTGGCCATCGCCAGCACCGCTCCCGTCCGCGGGTCGAGGGCGACCACGGCGCCGACCTTGCCGGCCAGGCCGTCGTACGCCGCCTGCTGGGCAGCTCGCTGGAGCGTCAGCACGATCGACCCACCGGCGATCTGTCGACCGGTGACGTAGTCCGACAGACGGCGCACGAACAACCGGTCGTCGGAGCCCGAGAGCACCCCGTCCTCGGTGCGCTCGATGCCGGTCCGCCCGTAGACGAGCGAGTCGAAGCCGGTGACGGGCGCGTAGACCGCCCCGCCGGGGTAGGTCCGGAGGTACTTCAGGGCGTCGGTCGTGGCCCTGCTGACCACCACGGCCTGGCGTGCCTGCCCGGTCCCGAGGACAACAGGGCCGCGCAGCCGCTCGTAGGTGCGCAGCAGGACCCGCCGGTTGCGCGGGTCTTCCCGCAGGCTCTTGGCCTTGACGACCTGCACGTAGTTGGCGTTGGCGAGCAGTAGCCCGAACAGCACCAGGCAGGCGACGGCGACCCGGCGCACCGGTGCGTTCACAGCGTAGGCCGCCGTACGACGGTGGTGTCGGCCTGGGCGAGGGCGGCCCTGGCGGTCGCCGGGGTGACCGGGGACGGCCCGGGGCGCCGGGCGGCGTCGGAGATGCGCAGCAGCAGCGCCACCAGGACCCAGTTGCAGACGACGGACGAGCCGCCGTAGGACAGCCACGGCAGGGTCACGCCGGTCAGCGGGATCAGCCCGGTGACGCCCCCGACGATGACGAAGACCTGCAGGGTCAGCGCGAAGGACAGGCCGCAGGCCAGCAGCTTGCCGAAGGAGTCGCGGCACGACAGCGCGGCCCGCAGGCCCCGCACGACGATGACGGCGAACAGCACGAGCACCGCCATGACACCGACCAGGCCGAGCTCCTCGCCGATGGCAGCAAGGATGAAGTCGGTCTTGGCGAACGGGACGGTGGCGGGCGAGCCCTCGCCCAGGCCGGTCCCGAACAGCCCGCCGGTCCCCATCCCGAACAGGCCCTGCACCAGCTGGTAGCTGTTGCCCTGCGCGTCGGCGAACGGGTCCAGCCAGGTGTCGACGCGCATCTGAACGTGGTGGAACAGGTGGTAGGCCGCGAAGGAGGACCCGACGAACAGGCCCAGTCCGATGAGCAGCCAGCTGGTGCGCTCGGTCGCGACATACAGCATGACCACGAAGATTCCGAAGAACAGCAGCGAGGTGCCGAGGTCCTTCTCGCGCACCAGCACCGCGATGCTTGCCACCCAGGCCAGCAGCACCGGGGCGAGGTCACGGGCCCGCGGCAGGTCCAGGCCCATGACCCGGCGGCTCGCCAGCGACAGCACGTCGCGCTTGCTGACCAGGTAGCTGGCGAAGAACACCATCAGCAAGATCTTGGCAGCCTCGCTGGGCTGGACCGTCATCGGCCCGACGCGGATCCAGAGCCGAGCTCCGTTGATGGTGGCGCCAATGCCCGGCACTGCCGGCAGCAGCAGCAGCACCAGGCCGGCCGCGGCGCAGGTGTAGGAGTAGCGGGCCAGCCGGGTGTGGTCGCGCACCACCAGGAGCACCGCGATGAGAGAAGCCACGGCGATGGCCGTCCAGATGAGCTGCAGTGGCGCGTCCGCCCGGGGCAGCGCCCGGGCCCGCTGCCGGGCCCGGTCGGCCCCGGCCAGGTCCAGGCGCCGCACCAGCACGATCCCGAGCCCGTTGAGCAGGGCGACGCAGGGCAGCAGCAGTGGGTCGGCGTACGGCGCGACCCGCCGGATGACCAGGTGCGCCGTCCCGAACAGCCCCCCCAGCACCAGGGCATACGTCAGGGCGCCACCCTGCCCGCGGGTGCCGGTCTGCGAGAGCCCAACGGCGACGTAGCCCAGCGTCGCCAGGCCGACCGCGAAGCCGACCATCGCGAGCTCGGTGCCGCGACGGGTCCGGCCGGGCAGGACGCCGGCAGTCGTCACGGGCAGGACCCGGCGCTGGCGGCGGGTACCGGCGCGGGCGCAGTGATGGGCGCCGGTGTGGGGGCCGTCGTGGGCCTTGTCGTGGACCTTGTCGTGGGCGAGGTGACCACCTGTGCCGGGGACGCGGCCGTCGGTATCGGGGCCGCTGTGTCGGCGGGGCACCCGGCCTGGGCGCGCAGGCGCTGGACGATGGCGTGGGCACTCGCCAGGTCGGTAGCCACGACGCCGTCCCGGACCTGCTCCCGCTGCAGGTCGGGCAGCTGGTCCACCCGCAGGGTGCTCTTCTCCTGCACGCTCGAGAAGTGCACGCCCGCAAGGGTTCCTCGGACTCCGCGGTAGACGGCGACGTCCGATCCGTCGAGGCCGACGTAGTACTGCGACCGGATGTAGCCGAACCCCCCGAGGCCGCCGACGGCAAAAAGGACGAGGACGCCGAGGACGCCCACGGTGCGCAGCGCTCGACGCCTGGTCGGGGTGGCGACGGGGGCCAGGGGCGGGTCGGCTGCGACGTCGCGTCCCTCGGCAACCTGTGCCCGGCTGGCCGGGCTGCTGGCGAGGTCGGGTGGTGGTGGCTGGGGTGAGTCCGACGCCGCGCCCGCCACGACGACGGGACGGCCTGCCACCGTGTCGGCCTCCAGGGCATCGGCCACGATCACCGTGATGTTGTCCGGGCCGCCCCCCTTGAGCGCGAGCTGGACGAGCCGATCGACGGCCTCCTGGGGGTCTGGCAGCTGCAGCGCCTCACGCAGGGTCTCGAGGCTCCCGACCGGCCCGGTCAGGCCGTCGCTGCACAGCAGGTAGCGGTCGCCGCTGCGGACCTCGCGGACGGACAGGTCGAGCTCGAGGTCACTGCGGCCGTCCAGCGCCCGGGTGATGACGTTGCGCTGCGGGTGGCTGCTGGCCTCCTGCTCGTTGATGCGACCCTCGTCGACCAGGACCTGTACGAGGGTGTGGTCGTGGGTGATCTGGGTCAGCTCACCGGCGCGCAGCAGGTAGGCGCGGGAGTCGCCGACATGGAGCAGGCCCAGCCTGCTGCCGGCGAACAGCACCGCGACCAGGGTCGTACCCATGCCGTGCAGCTCGCCGTCTGCCTCGACCATGGCGTGCAGGTGGGTGTTGGCGGAGTGGGCGGCGACGCGCAGCGTGGCCAGCAGGTCCGGGCCCGGGGCGTCCTCGTCGAGGGGCGCGAGGGCAGCGATCGCGACGGCGCTAGCCACCTCGCCGGCGGCGTGGCCACCCATGCCGTCGGCGACGGCGAGCAGGCGTGGTCCGGCGTACACGCTGTCCTCGTTGAGGGTCCGCAACAGCCCCTGGTGGGACCGCGCGGCGAAGCGCAGGGCCAGGGTCACGCGGTCACGACCGCAGCTCCATGACGGTCTTGCCGATCCGCAGGGGGGTGCCCAGCGGTACGTGCGTGGGGCGGCTGACCTTGGTCCCACCGAGGTAGGTCCCGTTGGTCGAGCCGAGGTCCTCGACGCTCCAGCCTCCGTCCACAGCCACCAGCCGGGCGTGCTTGGTGCTGGCGTAGTCGTCGGTGAGCACCAAGGTCGAGTCGTGCGCGCGGCCCAGCGTGACGGGATCCCCGGTGAGCGTCACCCGGGTGCCCCGCAGCGCACCCTCGGTGACGACGAGCTCGCGGGCGCTCCCGCGCGCGGCCTTTCGCGCCTTGACCCGGACGGGCGACGCGGCGGGTCGGGGCGTGGCGGGGGCACTGGCCTGGCGGGCGGACAGGTCGGTGCGGATCGTGCGTACGGCGAGCAGGACGAACAGCCACAGCAGCACGAGCAGGCCGTACTTCACGACCGCGACGACCAGCGAGCTGGCCACTAGGCAGGCTCTCCGGTGCGAAAGACCAGCTCGCTGGTGCCGACCCCGATCCGGTCGCCGTCCCGCAGGTCGCCCCGGGCGACGGGCTGGGAGTTGAGCCGGGTCCCGTTGGTCGAGCCGAGGTCGACCAGCGTGGGCGGGGTGGTCAGGCGGACCTCGGCGTGCCGGCGTGACACCCCTGTGTCGGTGAGCTGGACGTCGGCCTCGGCACCCCGACCGATCACGGCCACCGGTCCGGTGAGCCGCACGGTCCGGTCCAGCTCGGCGGCCGCCGGTCCGTGACCCAGGACCACCAGGTGCGGCCCGGCGACCCAGGCAACCCCGGAGGCCACGGCGACGGGCGATGGGGTGGGGCGCGGTGTCACGACCAGCGGGACGTGTCGGCCGGACGGCCGCGCCGGGGGGGCAGCCGGTGTGGCCGCCTCACCTGCGGACGTGCCAGCCGTTTCTGACTGCCCGCCCAAGGGCTGCCCGCCTGGGGACTGCGCGTCCGGCGCCGCCGCGACCACGCTGGAGCGGACCCGGAAGACGCCGGTGCCGAGCCCGGCGGCGCGCTCGAGCCGGACCTCGACGGGCCCGACGAAGGACCATCCCTGCTCGACAGCGGCCTCCCTGAGCATCGCGGCCAGCTCGACCCGCAGCGGCTCGTCGTACTCCGTGAGGCGGTCAGTGTCGGCGTCGCCAAGCTCCACGACGTAGGTGTTCGGGACGAGGACCCGGCCCGCGCCGACGATGGCTTTCTTGTCCTCGGCCTCACGGTTCAGGGCGGCGGCGACCTCGACGGGCTGGACATGACCGCCGAAGATCCGGGCGAAGGCGCCCTCGACCAGGCCGCCCAGCGAGCGCTCGAAGCGCTGCAGCACTCCCATGCCCCCTCCCTTCCCCGTCAAGGGGATCGTATCCGGGCGGTGAGCAGGGCCCAGGGTGCTAGCGTGAGTGCGCATACTCGGGCGAGTGGCGGAATGGCAGACGCGCACGGTTCAGGTCCGTGTGTCCGAAAGGACGTGGGGGTTCAACTCCCCCCTCGCCCACGTGGGAGGACGTCCGACGACACTTCGGAAAACGTCGATCCCTCAACGGTCTGGGCCGCGGTCTTCTTCGTTCGTGGGAGAGGGTCTCCTCACCGGTGGGCCGGCAGGACCGGTCGCCTTCGCGCTGCTGCTGTGGGGCTTTCGGCTGGCCCGGCTGCACCGCAGCGTCTCCCGCTACGCCGAGTACTGGTCAGTCCCCCGCGGAGAGCCCGACGGCCTGTTGTACGTCGCGCTCGGCGACTCCGCTGCCCAGGGCATCGGCGCCAGCACTCCCGCGCGCGGCTACGTCGGGCTGCTCGCCGACCGGCTTCGGAGTCGCACCGGCCAGCCCGTCCAGGTCATCAATCTCAGCCGATCGGGCGCCACCTTGAGGGACGTCCTGACCGGGCAGGTCCCGCAGCTGGCAGCGCTGCAGCCAGACGTCGTCTCCGTCGCGGTCGGTGGCAACGACATGCTCCACCCCGCGACGGGGGCGTTCCACGACGACGTCGCCGAGCTGCTCCGCCAGCTCCCGCCTGGAACGCTGGTCGCCGACGTCCCGTACTTCATGCACGGCCACTGGGAGCGCGACGCCGACCGGGCTGCACGGGACCTCGCCCGGCAGACCCGAGCCGCCGGCCTGGTGGCCGTGCCGCTGCACGCAGCCCTGCAGCGGCTGGGGTGGAAGGCGATGGCCACCCACTTCGCCGCCGATTGGTTCCACCCCAACGACCGCGGTCACCGGGTCTGGGCCGACACCTTCTGGGTGGCCTACGAGGGCAGTTCTGTTCCGGGCTGAGCGCTGAGCCGAGAGGGAGGTCGACCAGCGGGACCTTCGACCCTGGGGCCGGTGCCCGCGCCGACCTAGCGTCACCTGTGGCTGCAGCGACCCACCGGTGCCCCGGGCGGGCAGCAGCCAGGAACGACCGGGAGCTGAGCTGGATGAGCCACAAGACACACGCGTCCCTGATAGTCGGACTGCTCGCGGTGGGGGCTGTGCTGTTCGCTTCCGGCGGGGTCGGCGGAGGGACGCTGTTCCTGCTCTGGCCGCTGCTGTGCGTGGGGATGATGCTGGCGATGATGTGGTCGATGGGCGGGATGTTCCGTCGCCCCACGGACCGGCCGGAGGTGGCCGAGCACACGCACGCCGACGGTGTGACACACGTCCACGACGTCCCGGCTGGGCCGCGCCGCTAGACGACCGAGCGGCCAGTCCTGGTCGCCGTTCCGCACACTGCAGCGTGGCCATGAGCCGCGGAGGAGTCACATGACTGCGGCCCAGATCGTCGTCACCGTGCTCGCCATCGCCCTGAGCGGCGCGCTGGTCTGGTTCTTCTTCCGGCCGCGGGCTACCCAGGACGCCGTCGTGCACGACGGGGTGCAGGAGGTCCGCATCGTGGTGAAGGGCGGCTACACGCCGAGCGTCGTCCAGGTCCGGACCGGTGTCCCGCTGCGGATCTTCTTCGACCGGCAGGAGGACGGGGAGTGCAGCTCCCGGGTCGTCTTCCCCGACCTCGCCCAGAGCGCCTGGCTCGCGCCATACGCCGAGACCGTCGTCGAGCTGCTGCTGGACCGACCGGGGCGCTTCGACGTCGTCTGCGGGATGAACATGATCCACGGCACGGTCGTCGCCGAGGGCGAGGCCCTGTCGACGGGTGCCGCCCCCGTGGCGGAGTCCACCGCGGGGCCGACGCCTGACGATGAGAGGGCGTCCCGCCAGCACGAAGTCGCCGCGCTGACCCGACGCTTCGTCGTCGGCGCGGTCCTGACGCTGCCCGTCTTCGTCGCCGTCATGGCCCACGAGCTTGGCGCCGCGTGGGTGCCCGCCGTGCTGCTGGACCGCTGGGTCCAGTTCTCCCTGATCGCCCCGGTCATGGGATGGGTCGGTTGGCCGATCCACCGGACCGGGTGGCTCGCCCTGGCGCACCGGTCGGCGGACATGAACAGCCTCATCACGGTCGGGGCCAGCGCCGCCTTCGGCTACTCGGCGCTGGTCACGGTCGCCCCGTCGCTGGTCCCGGTCGACGTCCGGGGGGTCTACTTCGAGGCCGTCGGTGTGATCATCACCCTCATCGTGCTGGGGCAGCTGCTGGAGTCCCGCGCGAAGGCCGGGACGGGCGAGGCGATCCGTCGTCTTGTGGGCCTGCAGCCCGCCACTGCCCGGCTGCTCAGGGACGGCGCGGAGGTCGAGGTGGACGTCGCGCAGGTCATGGCGGGAGATGTCGTGCTGGTGCGGCCGGGCGAGCGGGTCCCGGTGGACGGGGTCGTCCTGGACGGCCGGTCCAGCGTCGATGAGTCGATGGTCACCGGCGAGTCGATGCCGGTGGGCAAGGACGTCGGCGCCGCGCTGATCGGGGCGACCATCAACCAGACCGGTGCCTTCACGATGCGGGCAACCAAGGTCGGGCGTGACTCGGTGCTGGCGCAGATCGTCCGGCTCGTGCAAGCCGCGCAGAGCTCCAAGGCGCCCATCCAGCGCCTCGCCGACGACGTGTCCCGCTTCTTCGTCCCTGCGGTGCTGCTGATCTCGATCACGACGTTCGTCGTGTGGTTCGACGTGGGCCCCCAGCCGGCCCTGACCTTCTCGCTGGTCTCCGCCGTCGCGGTGCTGATCATCGCCTGTCCCTGCGCGCTCGGACTCGCCACCCCGATGTCGATCAGGGTCGCCACCGGCAAGGGCGCTCAGGCCGGTGTCCTGGTCCGGTCCGCCGCGGCCCTGGAGACCGCCCACCGGCTCGACACCCTGGTCCTGGACAAGACCGGCACCATCACGACCGGCCAC
>JAYTHS010000468.1:0-26955 GCA_043732345.1 Frankiales bacterium
TAGACTTTTGCCCATAACGTCGCCGCCTTAGCTCAGTTGGTAGAGCACCTCACTCGTAATGAGGTTGTCCGGAGTTCGATTCTCCGAGGCGGCTCCACCTCTGACCTGCAGTGATAGGTCAGAGCGCCCTCCCGCAGAACACCGGTGGTGCCATCGTGAGGGCGGCCTGCGCGTGGTGGCAGGGGGTTCACCCCTCCCTAGCCCGGTACCTTGGCGGCTCCGTCCTCACGAGCACGCGGGCCCCCACCGTCAGCTGAGGTCCAGGTGGTGAGGACCAAGACCTGGTCGAATGCCGCGCCCTGCTCCACCCCACGTCAACGAAAGCGTTGGCCCTAGTGCGATTCGCCGCCGTGCTGAGAGGGAAAGAGCTGCAGGACTGTTCCCCTACATCTGGAGCGACTGCATGAGCACCGTTCTGTTCGTCGTCACCGGCGCGCGTCACTGGACCCTTTCTGACGGCACCAAGCACCCCACCGGCTACTGGGCCGAGGAGTTGGTCGCGCCCTACCGCGTGTTCACCGGCGCTGGGCACGAGGTCGTGGTTGCCACCCCCGGCGGGGTGCAGCCAGTGGTCGACGAGGCCAGCCTGGCACCGGAGGTCAACGGCGGGCAGGAAGGCGCGGACGAGATGCGTGCCGCGTTGCGGGGCATCAGCCAGCTCGAGAGCCCGCGGACGCTCGAGGACGTCGACGTCTCCACCTACGATGCGGTGTTCTACCCGGGTGGGCATGGCCCGATGGAGGACCTGGCCGTCGACGCGAGCTCCGCCGCGCTGCTCACGACCACGCTCGCTGCTGGCAAGCCGCTGGGCATCGTCTGCCACGCGCCGGCCGCCCTGCTGGCGACCGAGGCCGGCGGCGCCACCTCGCCGTTCTCGGGTTTCCGCCTGACCGGCTTCACGAACGCTGAAGAGGTACAGGCTGGGCTCGCAGCGAAGGCTCCCTGGTTGCTTCAGGACCGGTTGGTCGCGCTCGGCGCCGAGTTCGTGGAGGGCGAGCCGTGGGCCCCCAACGTTGTGGTCGACCGCAGCCTCTACACCGGCCAGAACCCTGCCTCCTCCGGGCCCCTTGCCGAGCGCATGCTCCAAGCTCTCTCTGACTAGCCACAGGTACGTCAGCTCAGGATCAACTTTGCGGGTTCTGTTCCATCCCGCTCGTAAGGGCGTAGCCACCCCGTCGCAGCCTGTTGCAGCGTGCCCCTGACCTGCGCATTCTTACGAGAAGTATCGATCCAGCTTCACTTGGGCGATCTCTTAAGGAGGTTGTCCGGATTCGGTCCTCCGCGCATCTCACTGACGCCCGTCCCCTGCCAACGGGGAATGCCTCGTCGGCGGGGGAATTGTGACCGGCAGGGGACGCGTGCCGAGCCGGCCAGCCGGGGGCAGGTTTCGTCTGCTCACCGGGTCAGGTGTGGAGCCGACCTGCCGATGACCTTGGTCATGGAAGTGTCAGTGACCCGGTTGCCGCGCCTGCTCATGGTGCTGGTGCTGGCCTTCGCGCCGTTTGAGCCCCGCCCCACGCTGGCGGCGGTCGAGCTGTTCCGCGGGATGGCGCTGCAGCTGTCCTACCGCTGGGCCACGGGAGGGGTCGTCGCGGAGGACTCCGACCGGGCCGTCCTGCTCTGGACGGACTGCGCCCCAACTGCCCGTCGAAATTGTCCCCGCAAGGCACTGGGCGTGCTGGTCTCGGTCGCCACGGGCCTCGTGCTCTTCGTGGCCTGCAACGCCCTGCTTCTGATCGTCGTCGAACAGGCCCTGGTGGCCGCCGGAGCCGGCGCAGGCACGATCAGGGACACCTGCTTCTCGATCATCGCGCTTCGCCTAGCCGTCACCGCGTGGCGGGCCGTGGGTGCCTACCGGCACGACGCGGGCCTCATGGCCCCGCTGGCACCGCCGGCCGGGGCTCGCTGGCGGATCGACCTGCTCGCGGCCAGCCCTGGGCGGTCCGGCCACGGTCGTGAGCTGCTGTGGTGCTTCCTGGAACGGGCGGACAGAGGCGACGTGGAGGTCGTGCTGAACTGCGACAGCCGCAACGCCTCCTTCTACGGGCACCACGGCTTCGTGCTTGCGGCGGACCGCGCCCCGGGCAGCCAGCTGCTCATGGTGCGGCCCGCGCTCACCGTGCGACGGGAGCGTGCCCGTCAGGCCCAGCGTGGACGCCTCCAGGGGCACCTGCGGCGCAGCGCGCCGGGGTCAGGGCGGCGTCAAGGCACGTGACCTGACGCCCTCACCCACACGGGGTGGGCTGGGACTGGACGAGCACCTCGAGGGCCTCGTCCGCGTAGTCCTGCACCGCGGCCCGCGCGAGGTCGTCCCGTCCGGCGGTCAGCGCCGCGTTCGCGCTCCAGACGTACGCGTCGTGCAGCTCGGCGAGCTCGAGGTCGGCAGGGCTGTCCTGTCGTCGTTGCGTCATGGCACCAGCATGAGGCCCCCAGGTGACACCCGGGTCACGGGCAGGGATCGGTCCGATGAACCTCAGCGGGTGGCGCCGGCCACCGACACGCCGTACGGCGTAACAGTCGTGATCGGCAGGCCGAGGTGACCGAGGCGGCGGGGCAAGTCGACGTGCAGCCACATCGAGACGTGGTGCGGGAGGGTGGACAAAATGATCTCGTCGAAGTCCTGGTCGGTCAGCAGCTCCTCGACGGCGTCCATCGGGTCGTGGCGGATCGAGGTCGAGCCGGTGACGGCGCCCGGTGCGGCGTCCTCGAGCAGCGGCAGGGCCAGGGCGAGGACCTGCTCGCCCTCGGAGACGTCCGGGTGCCCTGCCTCGGAGGGGCGCCAGCTGACCTGCCCCGGGTCCGGGACCAGCAGGTGGAATCGTGCCGGGCCTCGGAGCGCGCGCTCTCGGACCGACTGCAGCAGCTGGGGGGTGGCGGCCGCCTTGTTGGCAACGACAAGGACACGCGCGGTACCGGTGGGGTCCATGACTGCTCCGTGGTGAGGGGGTGCCTCGATGCTGCACCCAGGTGTGACGGCTGTGGTCACCGGGGCGCAGATAGGTGATGAGAGGCTGAGCGCCCCGACGCAGGAGCGCCCGTGACCCTCATCGTCCCCAGACCGACGTCGTCTCGGCTGCTGCCCGGACCGCCGCGCGCGAGGTCCTGCTGCTCGACGTCCGCGAGGACCACGAGTGGGTTGCCGGGCGGGCCGCGCAGGCGCTGCACGTCCCGCTGTCCAGGCTGACCGCCGACGACGTACCGGAGGACCGGCCGGTGCTCGTCGTCTGCCGGGTGGGGGGTCGCTCGGCGCAGGCAGCCGCGGCCCTGGCGGGCCTCGGGCGCGACGTCACCAACGTCGCGGGAGGCATGCTGGCCTGGCAGGCGGCTGGTCTGCCGGTCATCGCGGACGCCGGCCCCGGCACGGTGGTCTGAGCCGTCCAGGTGGCCGTCGCCTGGGCGTCCCGCCCGTAGGCTGGTGCTCCGACCCGACGAAGGAGCAGCGTGTCCGACAGCACGGCCGCCGACCAGGCCGCCCGTCGCCGGACGTTCGCCGTCATTAGCCACCCCGACGCCGGCAAGTCGACGCTGACCGAGGCGCTCGCCCTGCACGCGCGGGTCATCAACCAGGCCGGCCACATCCACGGCAAGGCGGGCCGCAAGAGCACCGTGTCGGACTGGATGGACATCGAGAAGGCCCGCGGAATCTCGATCTCCTCCGCTGCCCTGCAGTTCCCGTACGGCGACGCCGTCGTCAACCTCGTCGACACCCCCGGCCACGCGGACTTCAGCGAGGACACCTACCGGGTGCTCGCCGCGGTCGACAGCGCGGTGATGCTCGTCGACGCCGCGAAGGGCATGGAGCCGCAGACCCTGAAGCTGTTCGAGGTCTGCCGCTACCGGCGCATCCCGGTCCTGACGGTCATCAACAAGTGGGACCGCCCTGGCCACGACGCCCTCGCGCTGATGGACGAGGTCTTCACCAAGACCGGCCTCAAGCCCACCCCCCTGACTTGGCCTGTCGGGATCGCCGGGGACTTCCGCGGGGTGCTCGACCGGCGCAGCGGGATGTTCATCCAGTTCACCCGCACCGCCGGTGGCGCGACGCTCGCGACCCAGACGGTCATGACCCCCGACGAGGCGCTCGCCACCCACGGCGACGTGTGGACGACCGCCGTCGAGGAGTCCGAGCTGCTGTCGGCCGACGACGCCGACCTCGATCCCGAGGCCTACCTGGACCACCGGTCGACCCCGGTGCTGTTCGGCTCCGCGGTACTCAACTTCGGGGTCGGGCAGCTGCTCGACGTCCTGCTTGAGCTGGCGCCGCCGCCCGGACCGCGGCCTGACGCCGCCGGCGACCCCCGGCCGGTCGACGCGCCGTTCAGCGGCTTCGTGTTCAAGGTGCAGGCTGGGATGGACTCCGCGCACCGCGACCGGCTGGCCTACGTCCGGGTCTGCTCGGGCATCTTCGAGCGCGGCAGCGTCGTCACGCATGCGGGCTCCGGCAAGCCGTTCGCGACCAAGTATGCCCAGCAGGTCTTCGGGCGCGACCGCGAGACCGTCGATCTGGCCTACCCCGGCGACGTCGTCGGCCTAGTGAACGCCTCGGCCCTGCGCGTCGGCGACTCGCTGTACGTCGACGAGCCCGTCGCCTTCCCGTCGATCCCGTCCTTCGCCCCCGAGCACTTCGTCGTGGCCCGCTCCAACGACTCGGGGCGTTACAAGCAGTTCCGTCGCGGCATCGAGCAGCTCGAGCAGGAGGGCGTCGTGCAGGTGCTGCGCTCGGACCTTCGCGGTGACCAGGCGCCCGTCCTCGCCGCGGTCGGCCCGATGCAGTTCGAGGTCGCCCAACATCGGATGGCCGGTGAGATGGGCGCCCCAGTGACCCTGGACCGCCTCACCTACTCCCTCGCCCGTCGTACGTCGAAGGAGTGGGTGGCCGAGCTGGACCGGCAGAGCGGCGTCGAGGTGCTGCTGCGCGGCGACGGCGAGTGGCTGGCGCTGTTCGCCGACCCGTGGCGGCTCGGCCGCACCCAGCGCGACCTGCCCGACGCGGTCCTCGAACCCCTGGTCGCCGCCGCCGACCAGCTGTAGGTCAGAGCCCCGGCTCGCACCCGCGCCAACTGGTGATCCGGGCGGCTGAGCTACCCCGCTGGTGCGAGTAGACCCGCTTGGATCACTTCCGGAGGCCCCGGGCTGCGAGCCCCGTCCGCGGGCTACGGTCGGAAGCGGCGACGCAGGTGTCGCGCGGACGCCCAGGAGACCCAGCCGGCACCCGCGCCGGCGACGGCTCCGGCGGCGAGCAGCGCGACCGACAGCGCCGGTCGGGCGCCGCTGACGGCCCCCCGCAGCGGGGCTGCGCCGCGCGGCGAGGCCGACTGCTCGAGCAGCTGGTCCAGCAGCCCGTCCGGCGGGGCGGCCGGCGTCGCCAGGGCCGCCAAGGACGTGCGCAGTGCCCGTTGGCGGCTAAAATCCGCCTGGCAGTCACCGCACCGCCGCAGGTGCAGCGCGACCAGCGGGCGACGCACCCGTGAGAGCGTCCCGTCGACGTACGCGGGCAGCAGCTCCCGCACCTCCCGGCAGACCCGGCTCATCCGACCAGCTCCCTGAGTCTCGCGTGGGCCCGGTGCAACCGGACCTTCACGGCCCCCTCGGAGATGCCCAGGACCTGTGCCGTCTCCCTCGTGCTCAATTCTCGTACGTCGCGCAGCACGACCACCTCCCGGAAGTCCTCGCTCAGCAGGGTCAGCGCCTTCGCCGTACGCCGGGTCAGGTCGGCGTCGGCGACGACGTCCTCCGTCGACCGCCCGCCGGCCGCCAGGTCGTCGAAGAGGGCGTCGGTCGTCCCGGCGCTCAGGCCACGGGCCCGCTGGTCGCCGCGGGTGCGCAGCGCGGTCAGGCAGACGTTGACGGTGACCCGGTGCAGCCAGGTCCCGAAGGCTGCCTCACCCCGGAAGCCCAGCACCGAGCGGACCACCCGCAGGAAGACCTCCTGGGTGGCGTCCGCCGCGTCGGAGGTGTCGCCGAGCAGGTGGCGGCACAGTGCGTAGACGTCGGAGTAGGTCCCCCGGATGAGGTCGTCCATCGCGCCCTGCTCGCCGCGCTGCACCGCGCGCACCAGAGCCGGGTCGACCTGCACACGACCATCCTCGCAACAAGCGCGGTAACCACGGGGGAAGCGCGCAGTCCAACGACACGAGCCGGGCACCTTGTCCGGCCACTCGTAGAGAGAGCCCCCGCCATGTACGCCTTCGTCGTCTTCCTCGGACTCGCGCTCGGCCTCACCGTCGTCATGCAGTGCCTCGACGAGGTGCTGCCGCTGAAGGCTCCCGCCGCCGTCACCCGCACCATCGCGGTCGCCCTGGCCACTGGCTTCGCCTGGGCCCTGGACTACTCCGTCTTCACCGCGTTCCACCAGGACCTGCGCGCGGCCTGGATGCACCCGGTCGCGACCGGTCTGGTCCTGGTCGGCGGCGGGGAGTTCGTCCGCTCGCTGGTGATGGCCGTCGGCCACCGCACCGGCGAGGCCCCCGTCGAGATCGCGCCGACGCACCGGGTGCGCGCTGTCTAGCCGCGAAGCAGACCGTGCCCGGCTCCCCGCGCAGGGGGACCGGGCGCCGTCGTACGGTCGTGCCATGGACCTCGACCAGATCACCGCGACCCGGGCCCGTATCGCGCAGGAGCACCTGCACGCCGACCACCCGCCGACGACCGCCCGCGGGCTGCACCACACCGCACTGCTGTCGCGCGACGTCGAGACGACCGTCGGCTTTTACCAGGACGTGCTCGGCTTCCCGCTGACCGAGGTGATGGAGAACCGCGACTACGCCGGCTCAACACACTTCTTCTTCGACATCGGCAACGGCAACGCGCTGGCGTTCTTCGACTTCCCTGGCCTCGACCTCGGGCCCTACGCCGAGGTGCTCGGCGGGCTGCACCACATCGCGATCAGCATCGAGCGCAGCGAGTGGGAGGCCGCGTGGGCCCGGCTGCGCGACGCCGGCGTCGAGGTGCTCGAGGAGTCGGACACGTCGCTGTACTTCCGCGACCCCGACGGCGCCCGCCTGGAGCTCATCGCCGAGCCCCTCGGCACGATGTACGGCGCACGCGTCGTCTAGGTGCCGGCGTCGTCCGGGTGCCGGCGTCGTCCGGGTGCTAGTCCTTGAGCGCGCCGGGGTCGCCGGAGTGGTCGATCGCGTGGGGATTCTTCACGAACCGCTCGCGGCTCGCGACGACCTCCGCCTCGGCCTCGGTCCTGCCGACCCAGTCGGCGCCCTCGACGCTCTTGCCGGGCTCCAAGTCCTTGTAGACCTCGAAGAAGTGCTGGATCTCGAGCCGGTCGAAGCTGGAGACGTCCAGGATGTCCTGCAGATGCGACTGGCGCGGGTCGGCGACCGGGACGCAAAGCAGCTTCTCGTCCGGGCCGGCCTCGTCCGACATCTTGAACATCCCGATGGTGCGGCAGCGGATGAGGCAGCCGGGGAACGTCGGCTCGTCGAGCAGCACCAGCGCGTCCAGGGGGTCGCCATCGCCACCGAGCGTGTCCTCGACGAAGCCGTAGTCGCTCGGGTAGCGGGTGCTCGTGAACAGCATGCGGTCCAGGCGGATGCGGCCAGTGGCGTGGTCCACCTCGTACTTGTTGCGCTGGCCCTTGGGGATCTCGATCGTCACGTCGAACTCCACGCTGCCTGGTCTCCTGCTGTCGTCGGTGGTGGGGCTGTGGCGACCTAGTGTTCCGCACCGACGGTGACGGCAGGACGGAGGGCGGTGTGGTGAGGCCTACCCGGCGACGCCGCGGGCCGCGCCGCAAGGCCCCGCTGGTCGTCACCGCCGTCCTCGCAGCGCTGGTTGTCGCCGTGGTTGCCGTGCTGATCACCCGGCCGTCGCCACGGCCCCTCCCGCACGGGGCGGTCGCCACGGCAGCACTGTCCCCACCGGTCGTCCGGACCCCGCTGCTGCCGCCGCTCGCCGGCGGGACGGCGCCCACGTCGGCGGGGCTCCAGCGTGCCCTCGCCGCCGTCCTCGCCGCGCCCGGTCTCGGTCGCGGCGTCGTGCTGTCGATCCTGGTCGCGACCACCGGCCTACCCGTGCTCGAGCGTGGCGCCACGCGGGCGGTCATCCCCGCCTCCACCGTCAAGATCGCGACGGCCGTCGCCGCCCTGACGGTCCTGCCAGCCGACCGGCGCCTCACCACCCGGGTCGTCGGCGGTCCTCGTCCCGGCGACGTCGTGCTCGTTGGCGCTGGCGACCCGACGCTGGCGGGGCGCTACCCCGCGGGCGGCTACCCCGCCGTCGCGACCCTGGCCGGCCTGGCCCGACAGGTCAGGGCCAACGGGACCGTCGTACGCCGGGTCCTCGTGGACGACTCGCTGTACGTCGGCCCGCGGCTCGGGCCGGGCTGGAAGCCCGGCTACGTCAGCGGTGGCGACATCGCCCCGGTGAGCGCGCTGGAGGTCGACGGGGGGCGGGTCGGTCCGCGACCTCTGTCTCCGCGGGCCGCCGATCCCGCCCTGGACGCCGGCCGGCAGCTCGCTCAGCTGCTCGGGGTCGCGACGGTGGTGCGCGGGAGCGCGGTGGTCGGGGCCCGGCAGCTCGGGGCCGTCTTCTCACCGACCGTCGCGCAGCTGGTGCAGGCCATGCTCACCCGCAGCGACAACGACCTCGCCGAGACGCTCGGCCGGCAGGTGGCTCTCGCGGTCGGTCGGCCCGCCAGCTTCGCCGGGGAGGCGGCGGCGGTCGGACAGGTGCTGCGCCCGATACTGACCGCGGCCGGGCTGGTTGCTGACGCCATCCGACTGCAGGACAGCTCGGGGCTGTCGGTCCTGAACCGCGTCCAGCCGGCTGCGCTGACCCGGCTGCTCGCGCTGTCGGCTCGCGGTGGACGGCTCGCTCCGGTGCTGGCCGGCCTGCCGGTGGCGGGGTTCGACGGGACCCTGGAGAAGCGCTTCCGGACGGCGCCCACCTCCGCGGCGGCTGGGCAGGTCTGGGCCAAGACCGGCACGCTTGACGGGGTGAGCGCCCTGGCCGGGCTTGTGCGCACTCGGTCCGGCGCGCTGCTGGCGTTCGACCTGACGGCCGACGGTGTACCGGTTGGGGCCACCCTCGGTGCCCAACGGGCGCTGGACACCGTGGCCGCCGCCCTGGCCGGCTGCGGCTGCGCGTAGGCCCCGCTGCGGTGGGGCCGAACCCGTCAGGGGTCAGCCCGGGCCCGGCGTTGCGGCACGCCCCAGCAGGTGGTCGGCCCGGTGTTGCGGCCCTGCCCAGCTGGTGGTCGGCCCCAGCCCGTGGTCGGCCCGCGCTCGTCGTTCCTGTGCCGACCGACGTACGACGTGCGCCCAACCTGCGGCTGATTTTCGAGGCGCAGGTTGTACGTCGGTCGAGCAGGTGGGGCGCAGCTCGTACGCCGGTCGACCTGGGGCCCGGCACGTAGCCTTCGCGGGGTGCCTCTCGTGGATGTCGACCTCGCTGCCCGGACCGCTGCTCGTCTGGCCCCGGCGGGTCCCCGGCTGGGGCTGGCCGAGGCCGCCGACGTCGTCCACGAGCTGCGGGATGTGACGGAGCAGGCTGAGGAGCACGTCCGGGCGGTGACGGGTCTGCACGGACAGGTGGGCCCCGCGACCGTGGTGGATCGTCCCGGCTGGGCCCGCGCCAACGCCGAGGGGTTCGAGGTGCTCCTCGAGCCCCTGACCGAGGCGCTCGCCACCCGGCAGAACCGGGCCGCCGCCGCCGTCACCAACAAGGTCACGGCCGTGCAGATGGGCACGCTCCTGAGCTGGCTGTCCAGCAAGGTCCTCGGTCAGTACGAGGCCTTCCAGCCCGCCGGTCAGGCCGGGCGGCTGCTGCTCGTCGCTCCCAACATCGTCGAGGTCGAGCGCCGGCTCGAGGTCGACCCCCACGACTTCAGGCTCTGGGTCGCGCTGCACGAGGTGACCCACCGGACGCAGTTCACCGCCGTTCCCTGGCTGCACGACCACGTCCGCGGGGAGGTCAGGGCGTTGCTGAAGGCCAGCAGCCTGGACGACCCGCAGGCGCTGCTGGACCGGCTCCGGGGCGTCCGGCTCGGCGGCTCGCTCGCCGAGATGCTGCAGACGCCCGAGCAGAAGCAGGTCATAGACCGGGTCACAGCGTTCATGAGCCTGCTCGAGGGCCATGCCGAGCACGTCATGGACGGTGTCGGCCCGTCAGTCGTCCCCTCCGTCGAGCACATCCGCGAGCGGTTCGACGCTCGGCGTCGCGCCCGCGGCGGGCCGTTCGACCGGCTGCTGCGGCGCCTGCTCGGCCTGGACCTCAAGGCCAAGCAGTACGCCGAGGGCAGCGCGTTCGTCGGGACCGTCGTGGGTGAGGTCGGCATGGCGGGCCTCAACAAGGTCTGGACGAGCCCGGCGGAGCTGCCGACCCGCGAGGAGATCCTGGCCCCGCGGGACTGGGTCGCCCGGGTCCACCGCACGGCATCCACCGCCTGACCCCGTGGCCCTGACCCCGTGACCCTGACCCCGTGACCCTGACTCCGTGACCCTGACTCCGTGACCCTGACCCGGTGACCGGACCGCCGCCCGCCACCGCCGCCGTGCGGCTCGCCGTGCGGCGGGTCCTGCCCGCCGGCCCGCTCGTGGCGGCCGTCAGCGGAGGGGCCGACTCGCTCGCCCTGGCTGCCGCGCTGGCCTTCGAGCGGCCCGGGTCCGGGGCCCTGGTGGTCGACCACGGCCTGCAGTCCGGCTCGGCGGAGGTCGCGGCCCGAGCTGCTGAGCAGTGCCGCGACCTCGGCCTGGAGGCCCGGGTGCTCACTGCCAACGGTGCTGGCGACACGGCGGGAGGACCCGAGGCGGCGGCCCGCGAGGTGAGGTACGCCCTGCTCGAGCAGCACGCGTCCGAGGCGAGCGTCCTGCTCGGCCACACGCTGGACGACCAGGCCGAGACCGTCCTGCTCGGCCTGGCCCGGGGCTCGGGCACCCGGGTCCTTGCGGGTATGCCCACCGCCCGCGGCCGCTACCTGCGGCCTCTGCTGGAGGTCTCCCGCGAGACCACCCGGCAGGCCTGTGTCGAGGCCGGCCTGGTCCCGTGGGAGGACCCTCACAACCTCGATCCGGCGTACGCCAGGGTTCGGGTCCGGCAGGCGTTGGCGGTCCTGGAGCAGGCCCTCGGACCCGGGCTGACGACCGCCCTCGCCCGGACCGCCCAGCTCGCCCGGCAGGACGCCGACGCCCTGGACGCGCTTGCCTGCCCGACCGACGACGTGGGGCAGCTCGAGCAGCTCCCGGCTGCCCTGCTGACCCGGAGCCTCAAGGGCTGGGCCGAGCAGCAGACCGGCCGAGCGGTGACGTTCGCGCAGGTCCGGGCCCTGGCTGCGCTCGTCACCGACTGGCGGGGACAGGGGCCGGTCGCGCTGCCCGGTGGGGGCGCGGTACGACGGGAGGGCCGGCGACTAGCCTTCCACCCGTGAGTCGCCTCGTGCCCCCCGAGATCGATGAGGTGCTCATCACCGAGCGGCAGATCCAGGACAAGGTCAAGGAGCTCGCGGCGCAGATCGACGCCGACTACGCCGGCCGGGAGATCCTGCTCGTCGGCGTCCTCAAGGGGGCCGTCATGGTGATGGCCGACCTCGCCCGCGCCCTCGAGACCCCGACGTCGATGGAGTTCATGGCCGTCAGCTCCTACGGCAGCAGCACGACCAGCAGCGGGGTGGTGCGGATCCTCAAGGACCTCGACCGCGAGATCGCCGACCGGCACGTCCTGGTCGTGGAGGACATTATCGACTCCGGGCTGACGCTGAGTTGGCTGCTGCGCAACATGCGGTCCCGGGGGCCGGCGAGCGTTGAGGTCTGCGCCTTGCTGCGCAAGCCCGACGCCTGCAAGGTCGACGTGGACGTCCGCTACTTGGGCTTCGACATCCCGGCCGACTTCGTCGTCGGGTACGGCCTGGACCACGCCGAGCGCTACCGCGACCTGCCCTTCATCGGGCGTCTGCGACCCGAGGCCTACAGCACCTCCTGACCCCGTCCCTGAGCGTCTGCTGAGGGTGTGGCGTCGGGCACCCTGGGTGGCGGAACGCCCCCTCCCCAGGCACCGTTGACCCCTGTGACGGTCCCGGGCCCCGGTGTACCGTCGTTGACCACACTCTCGACAGGAGGGACGGGGCGTCCGGCCCCGCCGCGATGAACCTGAAGCGCTATGCCCGAGGTCCTGCTCTCTACATCGTGCTGGGCCTGGTGCTTGTCCTGGCCCTGTCCAGCGGCCTACGCGGCAACGGGGGCTACAAGACCTCGTACACCTCGACGGTCCTCAACCACATCAGCGCGGGCGACGTCCGCAGCTCCCGGACCGAGAACAAGCTCCTAGACAAGGAGCAGACAGTCCGCGTCGTGCTCAAGGACGGCCAGAAGCTCGAGGCGTCCTACCTCAGCGACCAGGGCCGTGACTTCGCCGCCGCCTTCAAGGCCAGCAACACGGACTACACCGTTTCGGTCAGCCACGAGAACGTCCTGGTCTCGGTGCTGCTCAGCTTCTTGCCGTTCGTCATCATCCTGGGCCTGCTGTTCTTCTTCATGAACCAGATGCAGGGCGGTGGCTCGCGGGTCATGCAGTTTGGCAAGTCCAAGGCAAAGCTGGTCAGCAAGGACACCCCCAAGACGACGTTCGCCGACGTCGCGGGCGCCGACGAGGCGATCGAGGAACTCCAGGAGATCAAGGAGTTCCTCGAGACGCCCGCGAAGTTCCAGGCGATGGGCGCCAAGATCCCCAAAGGCGTCCTGCTCTACGGACCCCCCGGGACCGGCAAGACGCTGCTCGCCCGGGCCGTCGCCGGTGAGGCAGGGGTGCCGTTCTACTCGATCTCCGGGTCGGACTTCGTCGAGATGTTCGTCGGAGTCGGCGCCAGCCGGGTCCGCGACCTGTTCGAGCAGGCCAAGTCCAACGCCCCGTCGATCATCTTCATCGACGAGATCGACGCTGTCGGCCGTCACCGTGGCGCCGGCATGGGCGGTGGCCACGACGAACGCGAGCAGACCCTCAACCAGATGCTCGTCGAAATGGACGGCTTCGACGTCAGGGGTGGCGTCATCATGATCGCCGCGACCAACCGGCCCGACATCCTGGACCCGGCGCTGCTACGCCCAGGCCGCTTCGACCGGCAGATCGCCGTCGACCGCCCCGACATGCAGGGCCGCAGGCAGATCCTCGAGGTCCACGCCAAGGGCAAGCCCTTCGAGTCCGGCGTCGACCTGCAGGTCATCGCCCGCCGCACGCCCGGGTTCACCGGGGCCGACCTCGCCAACGTCGTCAACGAGGCCGCGCTGCTCACGGCCCGCACCGGCGGCAAGCAGATCAGCCTCTCGACGCTCGAGGAGTCCATCGACCGCGTCATGGCCGGTCCCCAGCGCAAGACCCGGCTGATGAACGACCGCGAGAAGAAGGTCACGGCCTACCACGAGGCCGGCCACGCCCTCGTCGCGCATGCGCTGCCCAACACCGACCCGGTGCACAAGATCACGATCTTGCCCCGCGGCCGCGCCCTCGGCTACACGATGGTTCTGCCGACCGAGGACAAGTACAGCCAGTCCCGGGCCGAGCTGCTGGACATCCTGGCCTACGCCATGGGTGGTCGGGCCGCCGAGGAGCTGGTTTTCCACGACCCGACGACGGGGGCGAGCAACGACATCGAGAAGGCCACTGCGACGGCCCGCGCGATGGTCACCCAGTACGGCATGAGCGAGCGGCTCGGCGCCGTGAAGTTCGGGCAGGAGTCCGGCGAGGTCTTCATGGGCCGCGACATGGGCCATGGCCGCGACTACTCCGAAGAGGTGGCCGCCCAGGTCGACGCCGAGGTGCGCGCTCTCGTGGAGAACGCCCACCACGAGGCCTGGGAGATCCTGGTCGAGTACCGCGACGTCCTCGACGAGATGGTCCTGCGGCTGCTGGACAAAGAGACCCTCAACAAGGAGGAGGTCGCGGCTGTCTTCCAGGACGTCGTCAAGCGGCCGGCCCGCCAGCACCCGACGGGCAACGGGCTCCGTCCCCTGTCGACGATCCCGCCGGTCCTCACCCCCGCGGAGCTCGCCGTCATGGGGCCGGACGATCTCGACGGCCTGGCCCGTGGACGTCGGTCCACGCCGCGCCGCAAGAGCGCCCCGGCCCGGCAGCGGGCCGGCGCCGTGAACCGTGAGGCCACCGAGCCCACCGGGACCTCGCTGATCAAGCCCGAGCCCCGGACCCGTCGCGCGCCACGTCGCTCGCCGGGCACTGGGTCCGTGTCCTGAGCCAAGGCCAGGCTCTGAACCGAGCCAATCCCGGGACCCGCGTCCTGGGGGTCCTCAACGTCACCCCGGACAGCTTCAGCGATGGGGGCGTGCACGACACGACCGCGACAGCCGTGGCCTTCGGGCTGCGGCTGTCGGCGGATGGTGCCCACCTCGTCGACGTCGGTGGAGAGTCGACGCGCCCCGGCGCCGAGCGCGCGACGGTGTCGCAGGAGCGCGCCCGCGTGGTCCCCGTCGTCCACGAGCTGGCGGCGGCCGGCGTGGCCTGCTCGGTCGACACCATGCGCGCTGAGGTCGCCGTGGCGGCCGTCGAGGCCGGGGCTGTGCTGGTCAACGACGTCAGCGGCGGCCTTGCCGACCCCGACATGCTGGCCGCCGTGGCGGACTTGCGGGTGCCGTACGTGTGCATGCACTGGCGCGGGCACAGCACGGACATGCAGGACCGGGCGGTGTACGCCGACGTCGTCGGCGAGGTGTGCGGCGAGCTCGCCGGACGGCTGGCTGCGTGCCACGCCGCCGGCATCGCCGAGGTCGTGCTGGACCCGGGCCTGGGGTTCGCCAAGGAGCCGGAGCACAACTGGGCCCTGCTGCAGGCCCTGCCCCGGCTGGTCGCCCTCGGGCCGCTGCTCGTCGGCGCCTCGCGCAAGCGCTTCCTCGGGGAAGTGCTCGGCGGCCGGCCGCCGACCGGCAGGGACGCCGCCAGCGCGACGGTCAGCGTCCTGTCTACCCAGGCAGGGGCGTGGGGCGTGCGGGTCCACGACGTCCGGTCCACCGTCGACGCGCTCGCCGTCGTCCGGGCCGTCGAGGCCGGGCATGACTGACGACGCAGCGGTGCAGGCAGCCAACGCGGCGCTGTACCTCGCGTTCGAGACGGCGGACGTCGATGCGATGGAGCGGGCGTGGGACGACGTCGAGCCGGACTGCGTGGTCTGCGTCCACCCGGGCTGGCCGATGCTGCGCGGCCGGGGGCCGGTCCTGCGGTCGTGGTCGGCGGTCATGGCCGGCACGGCGTACGTGCAGTTCTTCCTCACCGACGTCCAGGTCGCCGTCGAGGGCGACACCGCCGTCGTCACCTGCACTGAGAATGTACTCACCAGCGCCGACGTCGCCGAGAACGCCAGCGCCGTCGCGACCAACGTGTTCCGGCGACGTGCCGACGGCTGGCGGTTGCAGGTCCACCACGCCTCACCCGTGCTCGGACGGCTCGTCGATGGCTGACCGGCAGGCCACGGACCGGATCGCCCTGACCGGGCTTCGCGTCCACGGTCGGCACGGGGTGCTGGCGACCGAGCGGGAGCAAGGCCAGGACTTCGTGGTGGACGCGGTCCTCACCGTCGACACCCGGGAAGCAGCGGCGTCGGACGACCTGGCCGACACCGTCGACTACGCCGCCGTCGCCCAGGCCCTCGCGCAGGTCGTCGCCGGCGAGCCGGTCGACCTGATCGAGACCCTCGCGGAGCGGCTCGCGGCCGCGTGCCTCGCCTTCGCCCCCGTGCAGGGCGTGGCGCTGACAGTGCACAAGCCCGCCGCCCCCATCCCGCTGACCTTCGCCGACGTGTCGGTCACGATCGTGCGGCCATGAGTGTCGTGTCGCTGGGCTCCAACCTCGGAGACCGGCTGGGCTACCTGCGGCTCGGGCTGGCCGTGCTCGAGCCCACGGCGGTGTCGAGCGTCTGGGAGACCCGGCCCGTCGGCCTCACCGACCAGCCCGACTTCCTCAACGTGGTCGCGCTGTGCTCCTGGGACGCCACCGAGTGCTGGCGTCGGGCCGTCGCCGCAGAGACCGCCGCCGGCCGTGAGCGCGCGGTGCGCTGGGGCCCGCGGACGCTGGACGTCGACGTCGTCTGGGCACCCGGGACGTGCCCCGACCTGGAGCTGCCGCACCCGCGGGCCATGGAGCGGGCCTTCGTCCTGCTCCCGTGGCTCGAGGTGGACCCTGCCGCCGAGCTGCCTGGCTACGGTCCGGTCGCGACGCTGCCCGTCGACCGCGCCGGCGTCCGGCGGCTCGACGCCGACCTGCTCGACACTGGACCGGGCGTCGAAGCGTGATGACAGCGACTCGCCTGCGCACCCTGCTGCTGCTCGCCCTGGTGACCGGTGTCCTCGGCTGGGCCCTCGCGGCTGCGGCGTACGGCTCGCTGGCCGCCCTGCCGGCCTACGCCCCCGTGACGGCGGTCCTGATCGCGCTGTTCGAGGCCGGGCTCGCCCGGACGGTGACGCTGCGGGTCCGCGGCCGGGCGCCCGGTCGGCAGCTCCACCCGCTGCAGGTCGCCCGGGCCCTCGTGCTCGCCAAGGCCTCCTCTGCGGGTGGCGCGCTGCTCGCCGGGCTCTACGGCGGGCTGTTCGTCTGGACCTTCGGACGGCGTGACCGGCTGGCCGCCGCCTCGGCGGACAGCACCGTGGCCGGGCTGTCCGCCGGCGCCTGCCTGCTGCTGGTCGTCGCGGCGCTGCTGCTGGAACGCTCCTGCCGCACCCCGCGCTCCAAGGAGCGTGCCGAGTAGCGTGCCCGGCGTGGACCTCGACGCGCTGCCCCTGGCCGATCTGCAGCACCAGGCCTTCGCCAAGGCGAGGGAGGCCCACGACGTCGGCTTCTTCTGGGACCTCGCCAAGCACCTCCGGGGCGCGCGCGCCATGGCGGTCGAGGACGGCTCCGCCGGCGGCCTGACGGGCTCGATCACCGAGGCCGTCGAGGTCGTCCGCGAGCTGCTGGGCAACCGGCCCCTCACCGATGTCGGCGACGACGAGCCGCTGCTGCGCGCCAAGCTGACGGACTACCTGCGCGGCTGAGGGTTACTTGTCGATGTCGCCGACGACGAAGAAGAACGACGCCAGCACCGCCGCGAGGTCCTGCACCCGGCACCCCGGCAGGACAGCGGGCAGTGCGGAGACGTTGCTGAAGGATGGCGTCCGCATCGCCAGCCGCCACGGGGTCTTCTGCCCGCGCGACACCAGCAGGTAGCCCTGCAGCCCACCGGGGTTCTCGGTCCACACGTACGTCGAGCCCTCGGGGGCGCGCACCGTCTTTGGCAGTCGGACGTTGACAGGCCCCGACGGCAGCTGCGCCAGGCACGCGTCGAGCAGGTCCAGCGAGACGAGGACCTGGGCGTGCAGGCAGCGGAAGCGGGCGGCCGCGTCCCCGGTGGTCTCGACGACCACGGGGACATCCAGCGAGCCGTACGCCAGGTAGGGCTCGTCTCTGCGCAGGTCGAAGTCCAGCCCGCTGGCCCGGGCGACCGGCCCCGACACGCCGTACGACAGGGCGTCGGCGCGGGCGAGCACACCCACCCCTGACCCGACCCAGGCGACGTCGGCGAGGGCCCCGACGGCGGTCCGGACCTCCTGGACGGCGGTGCTGCAGCGGGCGGGCCAGCCGGCAGGGACGTCCTCGCGGACCCCGCCGACGCGAGCGAAGACGTGGTGGACCCGCCCGCCGGTGGCCTCCTCCAAAACGGCCTGCAAGCGTTCCCGGACGGCCAGCAGCCCGAGGGCGTCCGGTGAGCCGCCGGGCAGGAAGGCCAGGTGCGACAGCACCCGGTTCAGCTCGCACAGCGCGGTGCGCAGCCACACCGCCCGCGGTGGGACGACCAGGCCGAGCATCCGCTCGACGGCCAGCGCGATGCCGACCTCGTTGTTGAAGGCCGACAGCCAGTCGTGCCGGTTGGCCAGGACCAGTACCTGCCGGTAGTCACGGGCCTCGAACAGCTTCTCGGCGCCTCGGTGCAGTGCGCCGACGAGCGGCTCAGCCGTCCGCACCACGTCGCCGTCCAGCTCCAGCCGCAGCCGCAGGGAGCCGTGCGTCGAGGGATGGTGGGGTCCGAGCTCGAGGACCAGGTCCGACCGCGAGCGGGCCGCGGCGCCCACCCCCGCGACGATCTCCATCAGCGCATCCAACCCCGTCGTCACCCTTCGCGGGAACCGGGGCGGGTGGCCGGGCCCAGCAGGTCGTCCGGCACTCCGACGGCCTGGACCAGCCAGCCGAAGGCGCCCAGCCCCGCGGGGTCGAGCAGCTCGGCGGCCTGTGACGCGCGCTGCAGCCCCTCCGCCTGGCCCGGTCCGGGCCCGGGCAGGGCAGCCGAGACGCCGAGCGACAGCAGCGCCTCCCGCTGCGTCATCAGGCGGGCCCCGGTTGCGGCGGCGCAGGCGTCCAGCGCGACGTGCGCCGTCAGGTCGCACGTCCCGTCCGGGACAGCGGGAACCTGCCGCCCGGCCCGGTAGCCGGTCAGCGTCGCTCGCCTCGTCGTGCGCAGGTGGCCGTAGTCGATCGCCACGGCGAGCCCGCCACGAACCCGTGACACGGCGTGCAGCCACGCGGCATCGCGGTTCGAGCCGTCCTCGACCCGCTCGGAGCTGCCCGGCGCGACCGGCCACCAGCGGGCGGGCCAGGTCGACGACGAGGGCGGTCCCGGGCTCTCGTGCCCGATCGGGGACACCTCGACGAGCCGGCCCGCGACGACGACGTCGAGCGGTACGGCGTCGAGCCACTCGTTCGCGACGAGCAGCCCGGTGAGCACCGGGATCTCGGCGAAACCACCCGCCGGGTCGACGTCGACGGCGTGCAGGCGCCACCGCGGGGGTACGTCCTGCCAGCCGGCGAGCAGCTCGCCACCACCCGCGCCGACGTCGACGAGATCGAACGGGTCGGGCCGCCCCAGCGCCCGGTCGACCCGGTCGGCAAGCTCGCGCACCGCCCGAGGGAACAGCGGGTTGGCCACCGAGGTGCGGAAGTGGTCCAGCGGTCGCTCGCGGACGAAGAAGCCGTCCGGCCCGTAGAGCGCCTGCGACCAGGCAGCACTCCAGGGCCTAGCCACGTTGACAGTGTCGCGCGGCCAGCCCGGTGGGTCGGCCGGTGAGGTGGGTCACGACCGCTGGACAGGTGCTTCACCGGCGTTACGCTCGTCGCGTCCGGTACCCCCTCGTTGGACTGGAACACCCTTGACGCACCTCGGCACGAGTTCACGCCTGCGCGTTGGCGTGGTCGGTACCGGCCGCGCCGGATCGGTCTTGGGCGCTGCCCTCCGGCGGGCCGGCCACCCGGTCGTCTCGGTGGCGGCCGTCAGCGACGCGAGCCGGGAGCGCGCCGCCCGCCTGCTCCCCGGCGCCGTCGTCGCGCAGCCGCAGCAGGTGGTCGACGCCGCCGACCTGGTGCTGCTCACCGTCCCTGACGACGTCCTGCCCGCCCTCGTCGAGGGGCTGGCGTGGCGCCGCGGCCAGCTCGTCGCGCACGCCAGCGGGCGGCATGCCCTGGAGGTCCTGCGCCCGGCCACCGGCACCTTGCCGCTCGCCCTGCACCCCGCCCTGCCGCTGCACGGCCACGACGACGACGTCGCCCGGCTGACCGGTGCCGCCTTCGGGGTGACCAGCCCCGAGGTGCTGCGCCCGATCGCCGAGGCCCTCGTGCTGGAGATGGGCGGCGAGCCGGTGTGGCTCAGCGAACAGGACCGCCCGCTGTGGCACGCGGCGCTCTGCCACGGGGCCAACCACCTCGTCGCGCTGGTCGCGGGCGCCGCCGACCTGCTGCGTGCAGCTGGTGCGCCCGACCCGGAAGCGGTCCTGCGCCCGCTGCTCACCGCGGCGCTGGACGATGCCCTCCAGCGCGGTGATGCCGCCCTCACCGGGCCGGTCAGCCGGGGCGACGCCGGGACCGTGGCGGCCCACCTCGCGGTGCTGCCCGACGACGTCCGGCCCGCCTACCTCGCCCTCGCCCGGCTGACCGCCGACCGCGCCCTCGCCAGCGGGCGTCTGCCAGCTGGCCAGGCCGAGGTGCTGCTGGGCGTGCTCGCCGACCGAGTGGCCCGATGACCAGGCCCCGGCGTACCGACCTCGTCGTGGCCAGCACCCGCGAGGAGCTCGAGGCGGCCCGCAAGGCCCTGCCCGGCCGGGTCGCGGTCGTCATGACGATGGGCGCCCTGCACGAGGGGCACGTCCAGCTCGTCCGCACGGCCCGCGAGCAGGCCGACAGCGTCGTTGCGACGATCTTCGTCAACCCGCTGCAGTTCGGGGCCGGTGAAGACTTCGACCGCTACCCCCGGACCCTGTCCGCCGACCTAAGGCTGCTGGAGCGGGAGGGGGCGGACGTCGTGTTCACCCCCACCCCCGACGTCCTCTACCCGACCGCCTCCCTCGTCCGAGTCAGCGCCGGGCCCCTCGGCGAGGTCTTCGAGGGGGCCAACCGACCCGGCCACTTCGACGGGGTCTGCACCGTCGTTCTCAAGTTGCTGCACCTGACCCGACCGGACCTCGCGCTGTTCGGACAGAAGGACGCCCAGCAGCTCGCGGCGGTCCGCCGGATGGTCCTCGACCTCGACGTCCCCGTGCAGGTCGTCGCCGTCCCGACCGTGCGGGAGGCCGACGGGCTCGCGCTGTCCAGCCGCAACCGCTGGCTCAGCCCGCAGCAGCGCGAGAGCGCACTGCTGCTGCACCGGGCCCTGCAGGCGACGACGCTCGCGCAGGGCCGGGCGCTGTTCCCGGGCAGCGGCGCCGAGCTGGACTACCTCGAGCGCGTGGACCCCACGACGTTCGAGGTGACGCCCGACGGCAGGCTGCTCGTGGTCGCCGCCCGCGTCGGCACCACCCGCTTGATCGACAACCTCTTCGAGGAGAGCCCGATGCCCACCAGCACGCTCCACCACGCAGCCGCGGGCGCCTACGCCGACCCGGCGCGGCTCAGGTGACCGCGCCCAGCAGGCTGCTGGCCCCCGAACCGGGCTGGACCCTCACGACCGACGTGGTCGTCGTCGGCTCCGGCGTCGCCGGGCTGACCGCCGCCCTGCACGCCGTGCGAGCGGGCAAGGTCCTGGTGGTGACCAAGGTGCACGTCGACGACGGCTCGACCCGCTGGGCGCAGGGCGGCGTCGCCGCGGCCCTCGGCGCCGACGACAGCCCGCTGGAGCACGAGCAGGACACCCTGGAGGCCGGTGTCGGGATCTGCGACGCGACCGCGGTGCGGGTGCTGTGCGAGGAGGGGCCGCTGCGGCTCCGCGAGCTGATGGCCCTCGGGGCGGCGTTCGACAGGGACCCCTCCGGCGAGCTGAGCCTGACCCGGGAGGGCGGCCACCACCGGGACCGGATCGTCCATGCCGGAGGTGACGCCACGGGCGCCGAGGTCAGCCGGGCGCTGGTCGCCGCGGTCCTCGCGCACCCTGACATCGAGATCATCGAGCATGCGCTGGTCCTGGACCTGCTGCGCACCGCCGACGGCCGGGCGGCCGGCGTCACGCTGCACGTCCTGGGCGAGGGGACGCAGGACGGCGTCGGTGCGGTCCATGCCCGCGCCGTCGTCCTGGCCACCGGCGGTCTGGGCCAGGTGTTCTCCTCCACGACCAATCCGGCCGTGTCGACCGGAGACGGCGTCGCGCTCGCCCTGCGGGCCGGCGCCGAGGTCACCGACGTGGAGTTCGTGCAGTTCCACCCGACCGCGCTGTGGCTCGGACCCTCCTCGACGGGGCAGCAGCCGCTCATCAGCGAGGCCGTCCGCGGGGAGGGCGCCTTCCTCGTCGACGCCGACGGGGACCGCGTCATCACAACCGCCGACCACCCGCTGGCCGACCTCGCGCCCCGGGACGTCGTGGCCAAGGCGATCACCCGCCGGATGCAGGCGCGCGGCACAGACCACGTCTTCCTCGACGCGCGCGGGCTCGGCGAGGAGCTGCTCCTGAGCCGCTTCCCGACCATCGTGGCCCGCTGCCGCGAGGCGGGGATCGATCCCGTGACCCAGGTGGTCCCCGTCGCCCCCGCGGCCCACTACGCCAGCGGCGGCGTGCTCACCGACCTCGACGGCCGGACCTCCGTGCCCGGCCTGTACGCCTGCGGCGAGGTCGCCTGCACCGGGGTCCACGGCGCCAACCGGCTCGCCTCCAACAGCCTGCTCGAGGGGCTGGTCTTCGCGGCCCGCATCGGGGACGACCTCGAGACCGGCCTGCCCGCGCAGGACTCCCCCGCGCCGTACGACGGGGAGCGGGTCCTACTCGACCCGTCGACCCGGGTCGAGCTTCAGCGGACCATGACCGAGGGTGCAGGTGTGCTCCGGTCGGCCGACTCGCTGGCCGCGACGGCCAAGGCCCTGCTGGCGCTGGAGGACAGGGCCTGCACCGAGCCCTCGCCGGCGGCCTGGGAGACCAGCGACCTGCACGTCGTCGCGTCGGCCCTGGTCGCAGCAGCCGTCGCCCGGCAGGAGACGCGGGGCGCGCACTGGCGCGAGGACTTCCCTGCCGCGGACGACCGCTGGCGCGGGCACCTGGTGACCTCGCTGACCGGGACGACGTACCGCCCCGTGGCGGACTGAGTGCTCAGCGAGCCCACTCGGCAGGCGCTGGCCCAGGCCGGTCTGGACGCCGGCGGGGTCGAGGACGTGGCGGCCCGCACGGTTGCCGAAGACCTCGCCGGCGGGGTCGACGTCACCAGCGTCGCGACGGTCCCCGCGGACCTGGTCGGGACAGCGGCCTTCGTCCCGCGCGCCGGCGGGGTCGTCGCCGGGACCGCCGTCGCCATGGCCTGCCTCGACGCCGTCGGCCAGGTCACCTGGGACGTGGTGCGGGCCGACGGGCCGGCCGCGGCGGGGGAGACCGTGCTGCAGGCCACCGGCCTCGTGCGGACGCTGCTCACCGGTGAGCGGTCGGCGCTGAACCTGCTGTGCCACCTGTCGGGCATCGCCACGCTGACGGCCACCTGGGTCGCAGCGGTCGAGGGCACCGGCGCGCGGATCCGCGACACCCGCAAGACCACCCCCGGGCTGCGAGCGCTCGAGAAGGCCGCCGTGGTCGTCGGCGGGGGCCACAACCACCGAATGTCACTGTCGGACGCGGCCCTGGTCAAGGACAACCACGTCGTCGCGGCCGGCGGCGTCGCCCGGGCCTTCGAGCTGGTGCGGCAGGCCTTCCCGGGGCTGCCGGTCGAGGTCGAGTGCGACACCGTCGAGCAGGTCAGGCAGGTCGTCGCGGTCGGTGCCGACCTCGTGCTGCTCGACAACATGACGCTCGCCGACCTGCGGGCCTCGGTCGAGGTGTGCCGGGCCGCCGGGGTGCTGACGGAGGCCTCCGGGGGCCTGTCGCTGGACGTCGCCCGAGGGGTCGCCGAGACCGGTGTCGACTTCCTCAGTGTCGGGGCGCTCACCCACTCCGCGCCGGTGCTCGACCTCGGCCTGGACCTGGTGGTCGGCTGATGCTGCTCACCGTCGACGTCGGCAACACCAACATCGTGCTGGGCCTGTTCGACGGCGACCAGCTCTACGAGAGCTACCGGGTCCGCACCGACGCCCGGGTCACCGCCGACGAGCTGGCCCTGATGTTCCGCGGGCTGCTGTCGGACCATCCCGCCCCGGACGGCGTCTCCGTCTGCTCGACCGTCCCCCAGGTGCTGGACCAGCTGCGGCTGATGTTCGACCGCTACTTCGCCAAGGTGCCCACGGTCGTCGTCGGCCCGGGTGTCCGGACCGGGGTGCCGCTGCTGGTGAAGAACCCCAACGAGGTCGGGCCGGACCGCGTCGTGAACACCCTGGCCGCCCACACGCTGTACGGCGGGCCGGCGATCGTCGTCGACTTCGGCACCTCCACCAACTTCGACGTGGTCAGCGAGCGAGGTGAGTTCCTCGGCGGCGCGCTCTCGCCCGGCGTGGAGATCAGCGTCGACGCCCTGGCCTCGCGGGCCGCGAGGCTGTTCAAGGTCGAGCTGACCGAGCCCGAGCACGTCATCGGCAAGAGCACCGTGGAGGCGCTGCAGAGCGGCCTGGTCTACGGCTTCGCCTCGCAGGTCGACGGGATGGTCGAGCGGATCAGCCGCGAGCTCGGCGCCGACCCGGTCGTCATCGCCACCGGCGGGCTGTCGCACCTGATGGCCGGCCTCTGCGACACGATCGACCACCACGAGCCCGACCTCACCCTGGTTGGCCTGCGCCTGGTCTACGAGAAGAACGCCTGACCCGCCGACCCCCCACCCGCCGAACCCCCCCGCCGTAGCGCTCGTTGCGTCGTCACGAGCGAGCGAGGCACCCCACCAGCGCTGAGAACGCAAGGCGGCTCCTTGCGTCCGCTCGGCCCTCGCGGCGGGCGTGTCCGCAGGAGCGAACGCACGAGGACCGCAGTCGCCGCGGCCCGTCGATAGGCTCAGCGGGTGACCGAGGACAGCACGACCGACGGCCCCGACGACCTGCCGGAGCAGGTGCGGGTACGTCGGGAGAAGTACGACCGGCTGGTGGCGGCCGGCACCCCGCCGTACGCGCTGGGCTATCCGCGGACCACGACGCTGCAGCAGGTCCGCGACGAGCACGGCGAGCTGGAGACCGATACCCGCAGCGGCGTGACCGTCGGGGTCGCCGGCCGGGTCGTGCTGAGCCGCACGGGCGGCAAGCTCTGCTTCGCCACTCTGCAGGAAGGCGAGGCGACCCTGCAGGTCATGGTCAGCCTGGACGGCGTGGGGCAGGAGCGGCTCGCGGCGTGGAAGGCTGACGTCGACCTCGGGGACCACGTCGGCGTGACCGGGGAGGTCATCAGCAGCCGGCGCGGCGAGCTGAGCATCCAGGCCACCGGCTGGCAGCTGACCAGCAAGGCCCTGCGCCCCCTGCCCGACAAGCACAAGGGGCTCACCGACCCGGAGTCGCGGGTGCGGCAGCGCTACGTCGACCTCGTCGTCAACCCCGACAGTCGCCGGATGGTCCGGGACAGGGCCGCCGTCGTCCGCGCCCTGCGTGACGTCCTGCACGGGCGCGGCTACCTGGAAGTCGAGACCCCGCAGCTGCAGGTGGTCCACGGTGGCGCAGCCGCCAGGCCCTACCGGACCCACGTCAACGCGTGGGACCTCGACGTGACCCTGCGGATCGCGCTGGAGCTCTACCTCAAGCGGGCCGTCGTCGGCGGCATCGACCGGGTGTTCGAGATCGGCAAGAACTTCCGCAACGAGGGCTGGGACTCGACGCACTCCAACGAGTTCACGATGCTGGAGGCCTACGAGGCGTACGGCGACTACGACACGATGGCCGAGCTCACCCGTGAGCTGGTGCTGGCCGCAGCCCGGGCGGTCGGCCGCACGGTGGTGCCCGACGGCCGGGGCGGCGAGATCGACCTCGAGCAGCCCTGGCGGCACGCCACGGTGCACGGCCTGGTCAGCGAGGCGGTGGGCGACCCGGTCGACCCGGGCACCCCCGTCGAGCACCTCGTCGCCCTCGCCGAGCGCCACGAGGTCGCCCTGCAGCCCGGGTGGGACGCCGGCGAGGTCGTGCTGGAGCTGTACGAGAAGCTGGTCGAGCACACCCTGCTGGCGCCGACCTTCGTCCGCGACTTCCCGGTCAGCGTCCGCCCGCTGGCCCGGCCGCACCGCGACGACCCCCGGCTGGCCGAGGCCTGGGACCTCATCGTCGCGGGCTCCGAGCTGGCCCCGGCGTACAGCGAGCTCGTCGACCCGGTCGAGCAGCGCCGCCGGCTCACCGAGCAGTCCCGCAAGGCAGCGGGCGGGGACCCCGAGGCGATGCAGCTCGACGAGGACTTCCTGCGGGCCCTGGAGCACGGTGCCCCCCCGATGGGCGGCATGGGAATGGGTGTCGACCGCCTCGTCATGCTGCTCACGGGCCAGCCGATCAGGGAGACCATCCTGTTCCCGCTCGTCCGCCCGGACCGGAAGGCTCACTGACGGCGGGTTGCTGCCGACAGGTGCGAGGTGGGGCTGACGCGTTGGCGATGCGCCGTGATCGTGAGCGTCCTGGGCTACCTCGGGGTCCTGGTCCTGGACACGGGGAGTCGGCTCGCCGTCGTGGTCGACGGCGTCGGAAACCTGCTCTCGCCCGCCGTCGCTGCGGGGTTCTGCTGGGCGGCGTCCCGGCGCCTGACCGGCCGGCACCGGCTGTCGTGCCTGCTGTTCACCTGCTTTGCCGCCACCTGAGCCGTGGGGCAGGGCGCCTGGGTTTGGTGCGAGCTCGTACGCGGGCAGACCGTCCCCTTTCCGGGGCTGCCCGACATCGGGTACGTCGCGTCCGCCCCCTTCCTCCTGCTCGCCCTCGTCAGGCACCCCGACGCCCCCCGCCTGACCTCCGGTCGGCTGCGACTGACCGTCGATGCGGTGCTGCTCGGCGTATCGCTGTTCGTTCTCACCTGGCGGGTCGCGCTCGCCGAGAAGTACCGCAGCGCCGGGGCACGGGCTCGCACAAGCGCTCGGATTGATCTACCCGCTGCTGGACGTCGTCGTCCTGAGCGCGCTGTTGCTGGTTGCCGCCCGGGCCCGCGGGGTCGATCGCAGGCCCTTAGGGTTCATCGCCGTCTGCCTGGCCGCCGGCTCGGTGGGCAACCTCGCCTACGGGGTGATGGTGCAGAACGACTCATGGCAGCCCGGCGGGCCGGTCGACGCCGCCTGGGGGATCGGGTTCCTGTTCCTGGCAGCCGGAGCCTGGACGGACACCGGGAGGACGGGCCGAGCTCGAGGTCCTCGCCGAGGGCATCGAGCTGCCGGCTCAGGCTGAGCGGCTGCGTGAGCTGGGCTGCCGCCTCGCGTAGGGATTCCTCGACAGCGCGGCGGTGCCGGCGCACGTGCTCTCCGCATTCTTGGAGAATCCTGGCGATTCTTTCAGTGCAGATCGGAGATTTGCTTTCTCTGTCGCCTCCGAGCATTCTTGCTGAGCTCCCCCGACATTTCGGGGGTGAATGGTTCCAGGAAAGGACCGAAGGATGGCTCAAAAGGTGCACGTGATACTGGTCTGCGACCTGCACGACGACGAGACCGAGGGGTCGGAGACGGTCAGCTTCGGGCTGGACGGTGCCGCCTACGAGATCGACGTCTGCGAGGAGCA
>JAYTHS010000469.1:0-3157 GCA_043732345.1 Frankiales bacterium
GCACTGGGACGAGACCGCCCGGGCGCTCGGCAAGCGGGTCACCACGACACCCCGGATCGGGGCGATCGCCCAGTGGAACGCCTACGAGGCCTCGGCCTACTACTCGGCCGGCTCGACCCAGCCCAACGGCACGATGCGCGCAGGCGGCTACGGCCACGTGGCCTACGTCTCGCGCGTGTGGGCGGACGGGTCGGTGACCATCGAGCAGTACAACATGAACGGTGCCCGCAGCTACAGCACCCTTCACGTCAAGGCTCCCCGGTACCTCTACATCGGGTAGCTCTTTCCGCCCGGGTGACCACCTGCGGCGCCGCCGGACCGATCAGTGGTGGCTCTGTCGGCCCCTCGTCCGCACGCCACCCCCGGCGGAGATGGCGGCGCTGCTGCTGCTGGCCATCGGCGGCGAGAGCTGCTTCGCTAGCGCTCGTCACTCCACCCGGGGAGCTCATCGCCGAGGCGCCAGACCCGCATCGCGTTGGTCGACCCGCTCTTGGACGGCGGGCTGCCAGCCACGATGGTGACCAGCTCACCGACCTGCATCCGCCCCAGCGAGAGCATCGCCTGGTCGACCTGACGCACCATCTCGTCGGTGTGCTCCACCGTGGGAACCAGGAAGGTCTCGACCCCCCACACCAGAGCCAGCTGGCTACGCACGGCCGGCTCCGGGGTGAAGGCCAGCAGCGGGATCGGTGAGCGGTGCTCGGCCAGCCGTCGCGCGGTGTCGCCGCTTTGCGTGAAGGCGACGAGCGCGCTGGCACCGACGGCCGGTCCGACCGCAGCCGCCGCGGCAGCGATGGCGCTGCCGATCGAGGGGGCGGTCCGCTTGACCCGCGGGACCAGCTCCAGCTGCTCCTCAGCGGCAACGATGATCCTGGCCATCGTGGCAACAGTCTCGACCGGCCACGCCCCGATGCTGGTCTCACCCGACAGCATGACGGCGTCGGCGCCGTCGAGGACGGCGTTGGCGACGTCGCTGGCCTCGGCCCGGGTGGGCCGGGAGTTGACGATCATGGAGTCCAGCATCTGGGTGGCCACAATCACGGGCTTGGCCTGCTCCCGGGCCATCCGCACGATCCGCTTCTGCTCCAGGGGGACCCTCTCCAGCGGCATCTCCACCCCGAGGTCCCCCCGGGCGACCATCAGGCCGTCGAAGGCCTCGACGATCTCCTCGAGATTGGCGACGGCCTGCGGCTTCTCGATCTTGGCGAGCACCGGCAGGCGGGCCCCCGTCTCATCCATGATCTCGTGGACCCGGTCGATGTCCGCGGCCGAGCGCACGAACGACAGCGCGACCAGGTCGGCGCGCAGACTCAGGGCGAAGCGCAGGTCCTGCTCGTCCTTGTCCGACAGCGCCGGCACGCTGACGCCGACGCCGGGCAGCGAGAGCCCCTTGTTGTTGCTGACCTGGCCACCCTCGATCACCAGCAGCTGCACGTCGGGGCCGTCGACACCGACGACCCGCAGCCCGACCTTGCCGTCGTCGACGAGCATCCGGTCCCCGACGGACACGTCTCCGGCCAGGCCGGCGTACGTCGTGGACACCCGGTCGTGCGTGCCCTCACAGGCCTGCGTCGTGACCGTCACGGTCTCCCCGGTAGCCCAGACGACCGGGCCGTCGGCGAAGGTCCCCAGCCGGATCTTGGGGCCTTGCAGGTCGACGAGGACACCCACCCCGCGGCCCGACTCGTCACTGGCCTGACGCACCCACTCGTACGCCTGGGCGTGGTCGGCGTGGGCGCCGTGCGAGAAGTTGAGCCGGGCGACGTCCATGCCGGCGTAGATGAGGGCCCGGATGCCCTCGAAGGAGTGGGTGGCCGGTCCGAGGGTGCAGACGATCTTGGCGCGGCGCTTCACCCCCCCACCCTAGGGCCGGACGATCAGGAGCCCGCCAGCCACGCGCCGGTGAGCGCCCGGGTGCAGGACTCCTCCACGAGGTCGCCGGTGCAGGTGGCCTGCACCGCTGCTGTGACCGCCATGCCGACGGCGTGGGCGTCCGGGCTGGTGCTGGCGGCCGACAACCGCAGGGCCCGGGCCGCGCTGAGCTGCGCACGGGCGATGTCGGTGACCCGGCCGGCCTCCAGCGCGGCCCGGCAGGACTCGTGCATGGCGGTCGACCACCGCAGGCCACCGCGGTGACGGTCGTGCTCGGCGACCATCCGGCCCCAGGCCGGCCGCTGCCGCCGGGACACCTCATCCAGCAGGCGCCGCAGCGCCGGCGTCCACGTGGCCTCGGGCAGCGATACCGGGACCGGCCCCACCGCACGGGCCCAGGGGGCACGCAGGGTCGCGATATCGGACAGATCGGCCTCGCGACCGGCCCAGGCAGCCGTGACGGCATCAAGGGCCACCTGCACGGCGACGGGGGCGGACCCGGCCAGAGGCGCCTCGCGTCCGAGCAGGGCGAGCAGGTCGGCGAGCCCTCCCACGAGCGTCTCGGAGAGCAGCTCAACGATGGTCCGCGAGGTAGCCGGGTCAGGGAGCCCGGTGGCGGTCGTCGCCGCGACCCCACCCATCAGCGTGCTCATGCGGGGCGCTCCGGCGCACTGTCCGCGGACCTGGGTGCGGGCCGCCTCAGACGCTGGTGTCGCCCCGGCCAGCTCGGCCAGGTCAGCCGGTCCGAGCGACAGCACTCGGTCGACGACATCGGCGACCGCGACCCCGCTCGGGTGCCGGGCCAGGTCGATCGCCAGGACGCTGGCACTGAGCAGCGAGTACACCGTCGTCCTCCCCACCTGCTCCGGGCGCCCCACCCCGGGTCAGCGATGGGCCGCCCCAGGGTGACGGCTTGCCGGGGGTGGCGCCAGGCGCAACGGCCTCCCGGACAGGTATTGCCCCCGATCGACCTAGCGGGAGGTCGGCCGGACGGGACTTGGAAGCGTCGTCCGGCCGGACAAGAAGGCATCGACCGCCGAGGCGGCGGAGCGCCCCTCGGCGATGGCCCAGACGATGAGGGACTGGCCGCGACCCATGTCGCCGGCCACGAAGACCCCCGGCACGCTGCTGGCCCAGCCGGCGTCGCGGGCGACGTTGCCGCGCGGGTCCAGGTCGACGCCGAGGTCGGTGACCAGGCCCTCAGCCTTGGGTCCGGTGAAGCCCATGGCGAGCAGGACCAGCTGGGCGGGGAGCACTCGGGTGGTCCCCTCGACGGGGGCGAAGC
>JAYTHS010000470.1:0-3153 GCA_043732345.1 Frankiales bacterium
GGCACTGCTCGAGGCCGAGCTGCCGGGGCAGCGGGTCGACGTCGTCGGCCACGACTGGGGAGGCGTGCTCGCCCTGGGCCTGACCGCTCTGCGCCCCGAGCTGGTGCGCCGGCTCTGCGTCGCCAACGCGCCGTTCCGCGAGATCCCGCTGCCCCGGGCCTCTCACGTCCCCTTCTTCGGCCTGCCGTTTCTGCCGGAGCTGCTGTTCCGGCTCGGCGGGCGGCGGGTGGTCGACCTCATGCTGGACCTCGCGTGGAAGAGCCCCACCCCTTTGGATCCCGAGGTGCGGGCCGAGTACGAGGCGGCGTACACCGACCGGACCAAGGTCAACGCCATGCTCGGCTACTACCGGGCCGTGGCTCGCCCGGCGACGTTCGCCGCCCTGGGTCGGGGCCGGACGGCGCCACTGCCCGCGGTCCGTGCCGAGAAGCTGATGGTGCTGTGGGGGGCCCTGGACCCGGTGCTCCCGATCTCCAGCGGTGAGGCGGTCGTCCGCGAGCTGGGGTCGACCTGCACCATGGTCATCGTCCCCGGGGCCGGCCACTTCGTGATCGAGGAGGCCCCCGAGACCGTCGTCGAGGTGCTGCGGGACTTCCTCGCCGAGGACGACCCGACCCCTGCCGCAGCGCCGCCGAAGAAGCGGACCTCCAAGAACAAGCCGTCCTGACCCGAGTCCTTTTTCGCCGGTGGCCGTAGGGGGCGCCGAGCTCGTCAGGGCTAGGGCGGCCGGGTGGCTCCCCGCTTGAGCAACCGGGCTGCCCCGGGGATCCCGGACAGCATCGCCCCCACCTCCGCGACGGTCCCGTCGAGCCGGTCGACGTTCACGCCGAGCTGGGCGACCACCGGGACGAGGCCCTCGACGGCGACCAGGGCCGGCAGCAGGTCGACCTGGAGCCCATCGAGCAGGGCCGGCAGGGCGCGGACCGAGGCGGTGGCGTCGTCCAGCAGCCCCGGGTCCAGCCCGCGCACCCCGGCCAGCAGGATCCCGAGGTCGGCGACCAGCGGGGCGACCTGCTCCACGTCCAGGGCGGCCACGACGGGAGCCAGGGCCTGGACGGAGTCGGCGGCGCTGCGGACGACGACCCCCAGCTCCTGGGTGAGCGCGTCCGCGGCGCCCAGGACCGCGTCGACCCGGTCGGGCACTGCCTCGATCCGGGTCAGCACGGCGTCGAGCCGGGTCATCGTGGCGTCGAGCCGGTCCGGGAGGTCCTCGAGGCCCCGCAGCAGGGCGTCCAGGCGGCCGGGGAGCTGCTCGACGGCGTCCAGCAGCGCGAGCGCCCTGTCGGCCACCCGGGACAGCCGGTCGAGCAGTGGGTCCGGTCCGGTGACCAGTCCCGCCGCAGTGCTGGCCACCGTGAGCGGCAGCCTGACCAGTGGTCCCAGCTGCTCTAGCACCCGGCCGACCCTAATCCCCCGACGGCAGCCTCAGCTGCGCAGCGAGGGGAGAGCCCGGAACGGGCAAGGGGCAGGGGCCGGGCACGCACAGCAGTCAGTCCGCGACGCTCACGCGAACGGCGGCAGCGGCCGTCCGGGCCCGGTCCCGCGCCTGCTCGACCGTGTCTCCCTGGGCCAGGGCCACGGCCAGCCGTCGTCCCGGGTGCGAGGTCGGCTTGCCGAAGACCCGCAGCTGGACGGTCTGTCCGGCGAGCGCCTGCTCGAGCCCGGAGTACGACGGGACGCCGGTCGCCGTGCCCAGGACCACGGCGGAGGCACTGGGCCGTGCGACGACGACGTCGTCGTCGCGCACCGGCAGTCCCAGGATCGCCCGGACGTGCAACCCGAACTCGCTGACCGGCTGGCTGACCATCGTCACCATCCCCGTGTCGTGCGGCCGTGGGGACACCTCGCTGAACAGGACCTCGTCCTGCGCCGTCACGAACAGCTCGACTCCGAACAGCCCGTACCCCCCGAGGGCGTCGACGACCTTCGTCGCGATCTCGCTCCCGCGGGCCAGGGCCGCCTCGCTCATCGGGTGCGGCTGCCAGGACTCGCGGTAGTCACCGTCGACCTGCAGGTGCCCCACCGGCGGGCAGACCGTGACGCCGCCGGCGTGCCGGACCGTCAGCAGCGTCACCTCGTAGGCGAACTCGACGAACCCCTCGACGATGACGCTCTGGTCCCTCACCCGGGCGTGCGCGCGGGCGTACGCCCAGGCGGCCATCGCGTCCCCGTCGACCTCGATCGTCGACTGCCCCTTGCCGCTGCTGCTCATCACCGGCTTGACCACGCAGGGCCGCCCGACCTGCTCCACCGCGGTGAGGAACTCCTGCTCCGTGGCGGCGAAGCGGTACGGCGAGGTCGGCAGCCCGAGCTCCTCGGCGGCGAGCTGACGGATGCCCTGGCGGTCCATGGTCAGCTGGGCGGCGCGGGCCGTCGGGACGACGCGGAACCCCTCGGCCTCCAGGGCCAGCAGCTCCTGCGTGGCGAGGGCCTCGAGCTCCGGGACGACCAGGTCGGGCCGGACCTCCTCGACGAGCGCTCGCAGGGCCACGGGGTCCGTCATGTCCAGGACGCGACGGAGCGGGGTGACCCGCATCGCGGGCGCGTCGTCGTAGCGGTCCGCGGCCACGACCTCGACACCGAGCCGGGCCGCCTCGAGGGCGACCTCTCGGCCGAGCTCACCGCTGCCCAGCAGGAGGATCTTCACGAGATCACATGCTGTCAGAGCCGACTGCGGCCGTCGCGCCCGGGCGGGTCGTCAGTGGTCGCTGAACCCGGCCTTGGCGTGGGAACCGTCGCACAGTGGCTTGTTCGACGAGGCACCGCAGCGGCACAGCGTCATCCGGTTGCGCGTCTCCAGCGGCTGGCCGTCGGACCGGGTGACCCCCACCCCACCGGTCACCCACAGCGGTCCGTCGTCGATGACGGCGATCCCGGGTGCGAGGTCGGGTTCGAGGTCGTGGTCTGTCCCGTCGAGCCGGTAGGTCAGCGCCCCGGACGGGCAGCGCTCCACCATCGCCACGACCTGCGAGCGCACCTCGGTGCTCTCGGTGCCTGCAGTCATCTTCCAGACGTTGGAGTGTGCGTTCGTGCAGAACCCGGCGTTCTCGCACAGACCGCGGTCGTCGCGCACGTCGATGCCGGTGCCGGGCAGCACGGTGGCCCGCTCGTCGTACGTCGTGGTGGCCGCGGTCTCCGTGCCGTCCCACTCGT
>JAYTHS010000471.1:0-3137 GCA_043732345.1 Frankiales bacterium
CCCACCACCAGGACCACCACCAGCAGCGGCAGCTCGGTCGGGGCCTTCACGACGTGCCTCCTACTCCTCTGGTCCGGACGTGACGGACTCTACTGACGTGCACGTGTGTGGCTGGCCTGCAGAGGGGCAATCATGAGACAAATGACCCCCAACACCAGCGCGCCTACCTCGCCCCAGCTTCTAGTCGAGGACAGCGGCGAGGAGTTTGTGCTGGATCAGCCCGTGACGACGATCGGGCGAGGGCCGGGCGTGGACATCTCGCTGCAGGACCTCAGCGTCTCCAGGTTGCACGCCGAGATCGTCCGCCACGGACCGCACGTCTACGTGTCGGACCTCGGGCTGTCGACGAACGGGACCCGGGTGAATGGCCGTCCGATCAGCCGCCGGGTGCTGACCGACGGCGACGTGCTGTCGTTCGGCACCGTGCGCACTCGCGTCGGCGGGCTCAGGGCCGTCCCGGAGCCGGACGACACAGCGGTGCTGCGCCAGATCTCGGCTCCCGAGCTGACCCGCCGGGAGGTCGAGGTGCTCAGCGCGTTGTGCCGGCCCGCCTTGCAGCAGGAGGCGTTCGTGGCCCCCGCGACGGCCCACGAGGTGGCCGACGAGCTCGTCGTCACCGAGGCGGCGGTCAAGCAGCACCTGCTCCGTCTCTACCAGAAGTTCAGGATCAGCGAGGGCGTGAACCGGCGGGCCAGGCTGGCGAACGAGGTCATCGCCGCCGGCGTCGTACGGCCCCTGCCGCCGGAGCTGCCGGAGGACGTGCGCAGCGCCGGGTAGGGCTCAGGCCAGGCCGGCGCCGCGCTCGGCGATATCGATGCAGTTCCGGAACAACATCGCGACCGTGGTCGGGCCGACCCCCCCGACCCGCGGGGTAATGGCGCCCGCGACCTCTTTGCAGGCTTCGTCGACGTCGGGCAGCAGGCGCTTCCCCTCGTACCGCACTCCGCCCCCGATGACGGTGGCCCCCGGCGTGATGTGCTCGGGCTGCAGGATGCCGGGGACCCCTGCGGCCGCGACCACGATGGCTGCCCGGCGGGTGTAGTCGGCCCAGTCGGGGACGCCGGTGTGCACGACGGTGACTGCCGCGTTGGCCGTCGGCCGCTTCTGGGTGAGCAGCAGCGACAGGGGCCGGCCGAGCGTCGTACCGCGGCCCAGGATGCAGACCTCCCGCCCACTGATCACGATGCCGTGGTGGGCCAGCAGCGCCTCGATGCCGGCCGGGGTGCACGCGACGGGACCCGGCAGGCCCAGCGCGAGGCGACCCATGTTGACGGGGTGCATCCCGTCGTTGTCCTTGTCCGGGTCCATCTCCATCAGTGCCGCGTCGAAGTCCACCTGGGGCGGCGTCGGGTGCTGGAAGATCATTGCTGTGACGGCCGGGTCGTCGTTGAAGCGCCGGATTACGTCGACGACGTCCTGCGTGGTGGCGTCCTGGGGCAGGTGGGCGTGCGGGCTGGCGAGCCCGAGCTCGGTCGCCTTGGTCATCTTCATCCCGACGTACCCGGCGCTCGCGCTGTCGCCCCCGACCAGGATGGTGCCGAGCCCGGGCGTGACGCCCGCAGCCTTCAGAGCGGCGATCCGCGGTGCCAGGTCCGCGAAGACGGCCTCGGCGACGGGTGCTCCGGGGAGCAGGCGGGCGGTCACGGGCGGCTCATCGCTGTCACCTCCCGATGCTAGTGGCGGGCCTAGGGTTGCCCGGTGCCTCCGCCTCCGCCCGCCGTGCTGCTCGCCTACCGCTTCGTGGGGTGGCGGGTTGGCCCGGACCACCGCGACTGGGTGCTGCGCGACATCACCAGCCCGGGGTGGCTCGTCCGGCAGGGTGCCCCGGCGCTGAGCGTGCTGCTGGTCATCGGTGCCGTCGCGACGGCTCTTGTCGGGGGCGACACCAGCCGCCTGCTGGCGCTGATCGCGGTGCTCGCGGGTGCCGGCGCGTTCTTGCGCACGAGCTTACGGGACAGGGCTCTTCGCCAGCAGGGCCTCGACCCCGCCGGCGGCGTCCTCCCGCTCGCCCTTCCCTGGTACGCCGACGAGGCAGCCCGTCGACGCCGCAACCTCGTCAGCGCGATCGGCACCACCGTGACGACGGTCGGGGCGCTGTTCGTGCTTGCCTACCGCAGCAGGGGTTGACGCTCGCGCGGAGGCGTCAGGCGGCCTGTCGGGCCATTACCCACACGACGTGGCTCAGGTCGAAGGGATCGCCTGTCAGCGTGGGTGCCCCCAGCGGGACCCGTTGCAGGTCACCCGGGACCTGGAGCGGCCTGCGTGGGTGCGAGGGGACCAGCACGTCGTCCCGGGTGCGTACGGTCAGCAGCCGGTCGGGGCCGAGCTCGAGCCGGAAGCCCCGCTCGTGGAGGACGGTGTGGTGCCGTGAGCAGACCAGTGCGAGGTTGCACAAACTTGACTTGCGATACCGATGACCCCACAAGCCAACGCGTGAACTGCGTGGAACGCTTTGGACCAGGTACCTGTCCTGCAGCTTGTTGGACCCCTTCCCGATCGGGCTGCACGCTGCTGGGGTCGATCGGATCTTCGTCGACAGGGCCAGCGGCAAGCTCGAGTCCCGCCCGGCGCTGGACGACCTGCTCGCCCAGGCTCGACCGGGGGACACCGTCGTGGTCTGGCGACTCGACCGCCTCGGACGGTCCCTCAAGCACCTCATCGAGAGCGTCGGGGACCTGGAGGCTCGTGGGGTGGCGTTCGTGAGCCTCACGGAGGCGATCGACACCAGCACCCCGGTGGTCGGTTGATCTTCCACGTGTTCGGGGCCTTGGCCCAGTTCGAGCGTGAGCTCATCCGAGAACGCACCCTCGCAGGCTTGGCGGCGGCGCGGGCTCGGGGCCGGGTGGGTGGCCGACGGTGTGGACGCCGGCCAGGTTGTCCACCGCCAAGGCGATGCACGCCAGCGGTGACTACACGTCAGCAGCATCGCCAAGGTCCTGGGGGTCAGCAGGGCATCGGTCTACCGCGCCTTGCAGAGCTCGCCCGCACCCGACCGGGCCGCCGGGTGACCTGACCCAACCGCCCCCAAGCCCTACTCCCAACCTGCCCGATCCCACTTCCGGGGTCGGGCTTTGTCATGTCCGAAGGAGAACGAGCATGTCCCGAGAGAGCATCACCTGGCTCAACACCAACACCCT
>JAYTHS010000472.1:0-3137 GCA_043732345.1 Frankiales bacterium
TGCCCGGTCATTGCACAGTGCCGGGCGCACGCTCTGGCGGCCCGCGAGCCGTACGGCGTGTGGGGTGGCCTGTCAGAGCCCGATCGCGAGGTTATCTACGCCCAGGAGCACGCTGTCTCTGCCTGACAGGCGCTGCCGGGCTTGGCCGTCCCGGACGGCCTGCAGTTCTGCGTGGGCCATCTTCCGGGACCGGGCACGGCTTGCCCCCCCGTAGCCCGTATTCCCCGACGGGACTCCGCCTCCCCGCGCGGCCCTTGTGCCCAGATACGACAAGGCCCGCTCCCCTCGCGGGGGGCGGACCTTGTCGTGTGTTGCCTCTACCTAGTGGCTATGCCCGTGCCCGCCGCCGGCGGCGGATGAGTCGTCGGCCGGCTTGTCGGCAATGATCGTCTCGGTCGTCAGCAGCATGCTGGCGATCGAGGCGGCGTTGCGGACGGCAGAGCGGCTGACCTTGACCGGGTCGACGACGCCCTGGGCCACCAGGTCGCCGTACTCGCCGGTCGCGGCGTTCAGGCCCACGCGGGGGCCGTCGGTGAGGCCCATCTCGCGAACCCGGTTCACGGCCACCCGACCCTCGAGGCCGGCGTTCTCAGCGATCCAGCGAGCGGGCTCGTCGAGCGCCCCCTGCACGACGCGCAGGCCGGTCAGCTCGTCACCCTCGAGACCCAGGCCGGACTCCAGCACCTTGGCAGCGTGCACCAGGGCGGCGCCGCCGCCGGGGACGATGCCCTCCTCGACCGCCGCACGGGTGGCCGAGATGGCGTCCTCGAGCCGGTGCTTGCGCTCCTTGAGCTCGACCTCGGTGTGGGCACCCACCTTGATGACACCGATGCCGCCGGCGAGCTTGGCGAGCCGCTCCTGGAGCTTCTCCTTGTCCCAGTCGCTGTCGCTGGCCTCGATCTCGTTCTTGATCTGGCCGATGCGGGCGGCGACCTCCTCGGAGGAGCCGGCGCCGTCGACGATCGTCGTGAGGTCCTTGGTCACCGTGATGGTGCGGGCAGAGCCGAGCACCTCCAGGCCGACCTGGTCGAGCTTGAGGCCGACCTCGGCGCTGACAACCTGGGCGCCGGTGAGGATGGCCATGTCCTGCAGCATCGCCTTGCGGCGGTCCCCGAAGCCGGGGGCCTTGACCGCGACGACCTTGAGGGTCTTGCGGATCGAGTTGACGACCAGCGTCGACAGCGCCTCGCCGTCGACGTCCTCGGCAACGACCAGCAGCGGCTTCGCGGCCTGGACGACCTTCTCCAGCAGCGGCAGCAGGTCACCGATCGCGGAGATCTTGCCGTTGACGATGAGCACGCGGGCGTCGTCCAGGACGGACTCCATGCGCTCGGGGTCGGTCACGAAGTAGGGACTGATGTAGCCCTTGTCGAACTGCATGCCCTCGGTGAGCTCGAGCTCGAGGCCCGTGGTCTGGCTCTCCTCGACGGTGATGACGCCGTCCTTACCGACCTTATCCATGGCCTCAGCGACGAGCTCGCCGACCCGGGGGTCCTGGGCGGAGATCGCGGCGACCGCGGCCACCTCGGCCGGGGTCTCGATCGGGGTGGCGGCCTCGAGCAGCGCGGTGTTGACGGCCTCGACGGCCTTGTCGATGCCGACCTTGAGGCTGATCGGGTTGGCCCCGGCAGCAACGGCGCGCAGTCCGCTGTGGACCATCGCCTGACCGAGAACGGTCGCGGTGGTGGTGCCGTCGCCAGCAACGTCGTTGGTCTTGGTGGCAACCTCCTTGGCGAGCTGGGCGCCCATGTTCTCGTAGGGGTCCTCCAACTCGACCTCGCGGGCGATGGTGACGCCGTCGTTGGTGATGGTCGGGCCGCCGTACTTCTTGCCCAGGACGACGTTGCGGCCCTTCGGGCCGAGGGTCACCTTGACGGCGTTGGCGAGGGTGTCGACGCCGCGCTCCAGGGAGCGGCGGGCCTCCTCGGAGAAGATGAGGGTCTTGCTCATGCTGGTCCTTCCACAGGGTCGTTCAGGGCGTGTGAGGGATGACGCACGACACCCCGGCCCCCGTCTGACCGATGATCAGTGGGACCGGGGTGTCGAAGGTCGGGCAGGTACTACTTCTCGATGACCGCGAGGACATCGCGGGCGGACAGCACGAGGTACTCCTCGCCGCTGTACTTCACCTCGGTGCCGCCGTACTTGCTGTAGAGCACGCGGTCTCCGACCTTGACGTCGAGCGGCACGCGGGCGCCATCCTCGAACCGGCCGGGGCCGACGGCCAGGACGGTGCCCTCCTGGGGCTTCTCCTTAGCGGTCTCGGGGATGACCAGACCTGAGGCGGTCGTGGTCTCGGCCTCGACGGCCTGGACGACGATGCGGTCCTCGAGCGGCTTGATGGCAACCTTGGTGGCGGTGCTCATGGATCCTCCAGTTGATGCAGGTGCGGGGAACGAGAGCGGGGGGCTGCCGTCGCGGGGGTCAACCCTGTTGCTCGCGTGGTTGGCACTCTAGTCTGGTGAGTGCCAACATCACAACTCACCTGGCAAGGACCTGGGTGACGTCCATCGAGCTATCAGCGGGCAGGTCCAGCGGCGACGGGGCGACGCCCGCTGCGGCCATCCGCTCCCCGAGCGCGGCCACCATGGCGCCGTTGTCGGTGCACAGCCCTGGCCGCGGCACCCGCAGGACGATGCCCGCGGCAACGCAGCGCTCCTGCGCCAGCGCCCGCAGCCGGCTGTTGGCCGCCACCCCACCGCCGATGAGCAGGTGCTCGACGCCGTGCTCGCGGCAGGCCCGAACCGCCTTGGCGGTCAGCACGTCGACCACCGCCTCCTGGAAGCTCGCGCAGACGTCGGCGACCGGTACTGGTCCCTCGTGCCGCTCGACCCAGCGGGCCACCGCCGTCTTCAGCCCGCTGAAGGACACGTCGTACGACGGATCGGCACCCATCCCCCGCGGGAACGCGATGGCGGCGCGGTCGCCCTCGCGGGCCCGGCGGTCGACCACCGGACCACCGGGAAAGCCCAGCCCGAGCAGCCGGGCCACCTTGTCGAAGGCCTCCCCGGCGGCGTCGTCGACGGTCTGGCCCAGCGGGGTCATCGTGCGCGTCACGTCCTCAACGAGCAGCAGGCTGGAGTGGCCGCCGCTCACCAGCAGCGCCAGGCACGGCTCGGGCAGCGGCCCGTGTTCCA
>JAYTHS010000473.1:0-3130 GCA_043732345.1 Frankiales bacterium
ACCATGCGTCGTCCGGGTAGACCTCGGCCTGCCGCAGCGCCCGGTGGGTGAAGCGCGGGACCAGCTCGGCCGGTGCGGGCAGGGCCGCCGTGACCGCCACGACCTGCTCCGCGGTGACCAGCCGCACCGGCTCGTACGACGTGGGGTCACCCAGGGGGACCCCGCCCAGGACCGCGTCGAACAGCGGGCCAGATCCGCCGAAAGCACTGCCGTTGAGCAGGAAGTGCAGCCCGTGCCAGGCCTGACCGAGGTTGACGACGTCACCGTCGGCGAGTAATTGCGCGGCGGTGTCAGGGTCGACCTCCAGGGCCAGGACGTCGTCGGCACAGATCGCCAGGTACAGCATCCGCACGGTGGAGCCCCCTGCGGGTGTGAGCGTCGGGAAGGTGCCGGGTCGCCGGCGACGTTAGCCTCCACGTGATGAGGGGAGTGCTGTGACGATCGCGCCCGACGGCCGCAAGCTGCTTCGCCTGGAGGTCCGCAACGCGCAGACCCCCATCGAGAAGAAGCCCTCCTGGATCCGCACCCGAGCGGTCATGGGCCCGGAGTACACCGCCCTCAAGGCACTCGTGAAGGCCGAGGGACTCAACACCGTCTGCGAGCAGGCCCAGTGCCCGAACATCTTCGAGTGCTGGGAGGACCGCGAAGCCACCTTCCTCATCGGCGGTGACCAGTGCACCCGACGCTGCGACTTCTGCACCATCGACACCGGCAAGCCCACCGACTACGACACCGACGAGCCCCGACGGGTCGCCGAGTCCGTCGCGGCGATGGGACTGAACTACGCCACGATCACCGGCGTCGCCCGTGACGACCTGCCGGACGGCGGCGCCTGGCTCTACGCCGAGACGGTCCGCCGGGTGCACGCCGCCGCCCCCGGCATCGGCGTCGAGCTGCTGGTCCCGGACTTCGACGCCGTGCCCGAGCAGCTCGCCGAGGTTTTCTCCAGCCGGCCCGAGGTGCTCGCCCACAACGTCGAGACCGTCCCGCGGATCTTCCGGCGCATCCGCCCGGGCTTTCGCTACGAGCGCTCGCTGAACATCATCACGCAGGCCCGTGACGCCGGCCTGGTGACCAAAAGCAACCTCATCCTGGGCATGGGCGAGACCCGCGAGGAGGTCAGCCAGACCCTCGCGGACCTCGTCGCGGCCGGCTGCGAGCTCATCACCATCACGCAGTACCTCCGCCCCTCCAGCCGGCACCACCCCGTCGAGCGGTGGGTCGAGCCGCAGGAGTTCGACGAGCTGGCCGAGGAGGCCACCGAGCTGGGCTTCACCGGGGTCATGAGCGGACCGCTCGTGCGGTCGTCGTACCGCGCCGGCCGGCTCTACGCCCAGGCCAGCGCCGCCCGGGGCTGACCGCCCGCACCGAGAACGACCCTTGCCTCACCGTCGCCAGCCAGACCGGGGAGGCGTCTACCTGATCGACGCCCTTGTCGTACGGCGGGCGAGGCACACGTGCTGGCCTTCGCGACGCAGCCCGCCGCACGCTGACCGGGCCGGTCGGTGCCCGCTAGGTTGCGGGCATGGTCGAGCCCGTCTATACGCCTGTCGTCGCCTTCGCCAAGACCGTGTTCCTCGGGCTGGGCATCAAGTTCGACATCACGGGGACCGAGCACGTCCCGACCTCGGGCGGCGCGGTGCTCGCCATGAACCACATCGGCTACCTCGACTTCGCGCTGTGCGGGCTGGCTTTCCAGCCCGCCAAGCGGCTGGTTCGCTTCATGGCCAAGAAGGAGGTCTTCGACCACCGCGTCAGCGGGCCCCTCATGCGGGGCATGAAGCACATCCCCGTCGATCGGGAGGCCGGCGGCGGGGCGTTCCAGGCCGCGGTCGAGGCGTGCCGCCGGGGGGAGATCGTCGGCGTCTTCCCCGAGGCGACGATCTCGCAGTCCTTCGAGCTCAAGGAGTTCAAGAACGGCGCGTCCCGGATGGCGTTGGAAGCCGGGGTCCCGCTGATCCCGATGGTCCTGTGGGGCAGCCAGCGGATCATGAGCAAGGGCCACGGCAGGGACTTCCGCCGCGGCAAGCCCATCAGCATGGCCGTCGGTGAGCCCTTCACCCCGGCACCGGGCAGCAACACGACGGCCGTGACGGCCGACCTCAAGGCCCGGATGTCGCTGCTCCTGAACGAGGTCCGGGCGTCGTACGCCGGGTCGCCCGGCGGGCCGGACGACACCTGGTGGCTGCCGGCGTCGCTCGGCGGCACCGCTCCGACCCTGGAGCAGGCCGAGGCCGAGGACGCCAAGGTCCGGGCCGACCGGGCTGCCAGGCGCGCTGCGAAGGGCACCGGCAACTAGCCTGCTCGCCATGGCACTCGGACGTCGCAAGCCCGGCAGCAAGAAGGCGGTCCCCGCGAAGAAGGCTGGCCCGTCCCGGCGGGAGAAGCTGAAGCAGCTCACGGTGGCTTTCACCATGACGCGCAAGGCCGACGCGACGATGCTGCCGCTGGTCGTCGGGACGTTCGTCGTCGTCCTCGCCGTCTTCGTGCTGCTCGGCGTGCTCGTGAGCCACCCGGTCACCCTCGGGGTGTTCGGGGTCTTCCTGGCCGCGCTGGCTGCCCTAGTGGTGTTCGGCCGGCGGGTGCAGAAGACCGCCTACAGCCAGGTCGACGGCCAGCTCGGCGTCGCCGCCGCGATCGTCGAGCGGATGCGTGGCAACTGGCGCGTCACCCCGGCCGTGGGCTTTACCAAGGAGCAGGACCTCGTGCACCGGGTCATCGGGACCCCGGGCATCGTGTTGATCAGCGAGGGTGCGCCCAACCGGACCCGGGGCCTGGTGGTCGCGGAAAAGAAACGGCTCGCGCGGGTCGTCGGGGAGACGCCGATCTACGACGTCGCGATCGGCGACGGTGAGGGACAGGTCGCCCTGAAGAACCTCGAGCGGCACGTCCTGAAGCTGCCCAAGAACATCAAGCCGGCGCAGGTCAATGCTCTCGACGCCCGGCTCAAGGCCCTCACCGGTCCCTCGCTGCCCATCCCCAAGGGCCCGATGCCGACCCGGGTCCAGCGCCGCTAGCCCGGCGCCCCCTGTCAGGCGCAATCAGGAGCTGCGGACGACGACCGTGCCTGCCGCAAGATCATGCAGGCCTCGACCGTCCTTGGTGAAGAAAGCGACGAGCCCGAAGGAAG
>JAYTHS010000474.1:0-3122 GCA_043732345.1 Frankiales bacterium
CTGGTCCGGACCCGGTCCACCGCCTCGGCCACGACCCGGTCCAGCCGGACCCGCTGGGGCTCGGGCAGCGGCTCGGCCCCCTCCAGGCGCGACAGCGCGACGAGGTCCTGGACCAGCGCCGCGAGGCGATGCGACTCCCGGCGGGCCCGGCCGGCAAAGCGGCGGACGGCAACCGGGTCGTCGGCGGCGTCCTCCAGGGCCTCGGACAGCAGCGAGATCGCACCGACTGGCGTCTTGAGCTCGTGCGAGACGTTGGCGACGAAGTCGCGCCGCACGTCCTCCAGCCGGCTCGTTTCGGTCACGTCCTCGAGCAGCACCGCCACCGACCCGTCACCGACCGGCGCCAGCCGGGCCCGGTAGACGGCGGGGGCCCGGCCCGGGCGCAGCAGCGGAGACTCGAGCTCGGCGACCTGTGGGAGCCCGCGGACCCGGGTGTCGCGGACCAGCCGCCGCAGCTGGGGCAGCGCCGGCAGGACGCCGTCGTCGACCAGCCCGAGTTCCCGGGCTGCCCGGTTGGCCAGCAGGACGTGCTCCTGGACGTCGACGACCAGCACGGCCAGGGGCAGGGCCTCGAGCACGGCCGCGGCGCTGGGCCCCGGGGCCGCCGGTGCTTGGCTGCGGCGGCCGGGGGCGCTGCGCTGACGCCGTACGGCGACGGCCCCCACGACGGCTCCGGCGACTGCGGCGGACCCGGCGCCGAGCAGCGCCAGGCCGTCGGAGATCACCCGCCGATGCTAGGTGCGGCGCCGGGTCCGGGACGGCACCCACGCCCCGATGGACGGGGAACGTTCATCTGCCGGACACCAGCGCACCTGGTCGATCGTCTCCTGACCATCCAGGAACGGCGCGGCATGAGGCGATCGTCGGGTTTCGGCCGCCCGTTCGCCGATTTCGCCTCCAGCCGTGCGCCCTGAACGCCGGCAGCTGGCTTCAACGGCACGGACACCGAGGACTACGTCGCGGCCGACGGGACCGGCTTCACTACGCCTCGGCTAGTCGCGGGCTGGCCTGAGCATCGCGGGGTGCAGCAGGGTGGCTGTGCCCCGCCGGTACAGCGCGGCGGGTCGGCCGCCCCCCGGTCCGGGGGCCGACTCCCGGCCGGACGGGACGAGGAAGCCGGGGGTCCCGGTGGTCTTGCGGTGGAAGTTGCGCGGATCCAGCGCGACGCCCCAGACGGCCTCGTAGACCCGTCGCAGGGTCGCGACGGTGAACTCCTCCCCGCAGAACGCCGTCGCCAGCGGGCTGTACTCCAGCTTGGCCCGGGCCCGCTCCACCCCGGCCGCGAGCACCGCCGCGTGGTCGAACGCCAGCCGGTCGGGCTCGACCGCACGGACCGGGACCCACGCGACCCAACGGGCCCCGTCCAGCGGCTGCGGGGCCGGCAGGTCGGGGGCGAAGACCAGGTAGGGAACCGAGACAACACGCATCCTCGGGTCGCGCCGCGGGTCCCCAAACGCACCGAGCTGCTCGACGTGGGCGCCGACGCCCCGGCGTACGCCGGTCTCCTGCTCCAACCGCCGCCCGGCTGCGGCCTCGAGGTCCTCGCCGGGGTCGACGAACCCGCCGGGCAGGGCCAGCTGGCCGCGGAATGGGTGGTTGGCCCGCTCGACGAGCAGCACCGACAGCACGCCCTCCCGGACGGTCAGCAGCACGACCTCGACGGTCACCCCGAACGGCGGGAAGGCTCGCGGGTCGTAGGACGCGAGGAACTCCTCCTCGGTCAAGGCAGCAGCTCCGCGGTCCACGCCGGCGGCCCCGGCGACAGGTCCCTTGCCGCTTCTGGCAGGGCGAGAAGTGCTGCGGCACAGCGGGTCCGGGCCGCGTCCAGGTCATCGACAAGTGGCCCCTGCATCGGTCGGGCGTCGGCCGGGGCCGGCGCGTCGCCGACGGTGAGCAGCTCGACGACCCTCCCCTCGGGGTCGGTGGAGCGCCAGGCGTGCTTGCGCCCGCCGAGGGTCGCCTTGCCGGTGCTGCGCTTGGCGACCGGGCGCATCCGGCCGTCGTCCCCCTCGACCTCCACAAGCTTGTAGACCAACCCCGCGGTCGGCGCCCCCGAGCCGGTGGCGACCGACGTACCGATGCCGAAGGCGTCCACCGGCGCGTCGGACAGCGCTGCGACGGCGTGCTCGTCGAGGTCCGAGGTCGCCACGATGCGCGTGGTCGTGGCCCCGAGGTCGTCGAGCAGCGCCCGGACCTGCCGGGCGAGCGGGCCGAGGTCACCGGAGTCCAGCCGCACCGCTCCGAGCCCCGGCCCGGCCACCTCGACCGCGGTCCGGACCCCCTCGAGTACGTCGTAGGTGTCGACCAACAGCGTCGTCCCCGGACCCTGCGCCGCGACCTGGCTGGCGAAGGCCGCCCGCTCGCTCGGGTGCGCCAGCACGTAGGCGTGGGCCGCGGTCCCGGCGGTCGGGATCCCGTACGTCGCCCCGGCCTGCAGGTTGGAGGTCCCGCTGAAGCCGGCCAACCAGCAGGCCCGGGCTGCGGCGACGGCGGCCTGCTCGTGGACCCGGCGCGACCCCATCTCCAGCACCGGCCGGCCCGCGGCGGCCAGCACGACCCGGGCCGCCGCCGACGCGACGGCGGTGTCGGCGTTGAGCACCGACAGCACCAGGGTCTCCAGCAGCAGCCCCTCGCCGAACGATCCTTCGACGGTGAGTACGGGTGACCCCGGGACGACGAGCTCACCCTCGGCGAAGCACGAGACCGCCGGAGACGGGACCCGCCCGTGCAGCCAGGTCAGCGTCGCCGGTGCCACCCACGGCGCCACCTGCGTGAGCGCCCCGTCATCCCACTGCGCGGTCGGCAGCAGACGGGCCAGCCGGCCCTGGCCGGCGGCGACGGCGAACCGGCGGCCGGGGGGCAGCCGGCGACAGAACACCTCGAAGACCGCCCGCCGATCGGCCAGCCCGGTGGCGACCGCGCCGTCGAGCATCGTCAGCTCGTACCGGTCGGTCAGCAGAGCCGGGTGCTCGGTCACCCGGCCATGCTGCCCCTGCCCGCCCGAGAACATTCTGATGGGTGATCAGGACAGGCCCCGGGCACGCGATGTGCAGGGGCGCAGACCGGTCCTGATGCAGCCGGGGGACTTCTCCTGGTCGCATCAGGACAGCGACCTGCTCGTC
>JAYTHS010000475.1:0-3119 GCA_043732345.1 Frankiales bacterium
GAGCAGGCGGTCGGCGTGCTCGACCAGCCGGGCCAGCGTTGCCCGGTCTCCCGGCGTCATCACCAGCCGCAGCGTGGCGCCCTGCCCGGCAGCCTCGGACTGCAACAGGAACGAGACACCGGCATCGAGCGCCTCGCCGTCCAGCGGCCCGCGGTCCGTACGTCGGTGCGGCACGAGCTCGAGCAGCGCGAGGTCATCCGACGTCGGCACGTGCCGGCCGACCTCGACCCCCCGTGCGAGCAGGTCCCCGTCACCGTCCGGCAGGACGGTCGCCACGACCTCGATGCCGAGGGCGTGCGCCGCGACCGTCACGAGGTGCAGGGCGACACCCCAAGACAGAACCATCTTCCGCCGGTCCGGGTCGCTCTGTGGCAGGACCCGCTCCGGATCCGTCCACAGCTCGAGGGAGCTCCCGCGCACCACGAAACGCCACGGCTGGGAGTTGTGCTTCGACGGCGCCCACCGGGCGACAGCGGCGTACCAGGCCAGGCGTTCAGCTTGCTCGTCACCCTGAGCCAGCGGGACCGGCCAGGGTGCCCTCGAGTCACAGCACGGCTCATGACTACCTCCTGGCCACAGCGTGAGGACGTGGAGGCCGGTTCGGGAGGGGCGAAGGTCCCGGTGATCCAGGTCGCCCACCCGAGGGACTTCCGACCCTGCCTCGCACGGTCGCCGCGTGAGGAGATGGGCGCGACCAAGCCCTCGCCACCGAGAGAGCGCCCATGACCCCCCACGCAGGTGCCCGGCCCGGGCCCACCTGTCCGCGGTCACGGCCTGATGCCGTGCTGCGGCCGAGCGAGCTGCTGGGGTCGGAGGTCCTGTCCTCCACCGGGACGGTCGTCGGACGGCTCGTCGACCTCGCCGTCGAGCTCAGCGTGCTGTCAGTGCTCTGACCGTGACCGGCAGCGCTGCTCAGGGGTGGGGACCCACCGGGGCCAACGGCCTGACGGCCGGCCAGGTCAGCCAACGGGTCGCAGCCGGGCTCACCAACGCCGGGACGACCCGCACCAGCAGGACCATCCGCGAGATCGTGCGCGCGAACGTCCTCACCTTCTTCAACGGCCTGCTCGGGGTGATGCTGGTCGCCGTGCTGGCCACCGGCCGCTGGCAGAACGGGCTATTCGGTCTGGTCATCGTCGCAAACTCGGGCCTGGGCATCGTCCAGGAGCTGCGTGCGAAGCGGACCCTTGACCGCCTCGCCGTCCTGCACGCGCCTGCGGCCCGCGTCGTCCGCGACGGGACGGTCGCCACCGTGGAGGTCGCGGCCGTGGTGCAGGACGACCTGCTGGTGCTGCAGTCCGGCGACCAGGTCCCGGCCGACGGCCTGGTCCTGACGTCCACGGGGATGGAAGTCGACGAGGCGCTGCTCACCGGTGAGTCCGAGCCCGTCGCGAAGCCCCCGGGAAGCACCCTGCGATCAGGTTCCTTCGTCGTCGCCGGCACGGGCCGGTTCCAGGCCACCGCCGTCGGTGAGCAGGCCTACGCGACCGCGCTGGCGACGCAGGCCCGACGCTTCGCGCTCGTCCACTCCGAGATCGCGGCGGGCACGACCCGGATCCTGCGCGGCATCAGCCTGGTGATGCTGCTCGTCGGTCCGCTGCTGCTCTGGAGCCAGCTCCGCAGCCCAGACATCCACGGCTGGCGCGAAGCCGTGACCGGCACCGTGGCCGGCCTGGTGGGGATGGTGCCGGAGGGACTGATGCTGCTCACCAGCCTGGCCTTCGCGGTCGCCACGGTCACCCTCGCCCGTCAGCAGACACTGGTGCAGGAGCTACCGGCCGTCGAGGTCCTGGCCCGGGTGGACGTCCTGTGCCTGGACAAGACTGGGACCCTCACCCACCGGGGGGTTGTGCTCCGGGAGCTCTCGCTGCTGGGCGACCGGACGCGGGCCGAGGCCGGGCAGGCCCTCGCGCTGTTCGGGTCCGCGGACAGCAGCAACGCGACCGAAACCGCCCTTGCCGCGGCCTGGCCGAGCAGCACGTGGAGCACGACGGGCCGCGTCCCGTTCGACTCGACCCGCAAGTGGTCGGCCGTCGAGACGTCGGGGCATGCCACCTGGGTGCTGGGGGCACCCGAGATGGTGCTCCCCGACCCGCACGGACAAGACCAACAGGCGGCCCGCGCCGGGGCCGACCGGGGCGCGGCGGCCGGCAACCGGGTCCTGCTGCTGGCGCGGGCGATCACCCCGCTGACGACCGACCCGCGCGTGATCCCGAGCCTGCCGGAGGACCTCGAGCCCGTGGCGCTGGTGCTGCTCGGCGAGCGGGTCCGGGAGGACGCGGCCGCGGCGCTGACGTGGTTCGCCGAGCAGGGGGTCACCCTCAAGGTGCTCTCGGGCGACAACCCGCGAACGGTCGGGGCGGTCGCCCGATCCCTCGGGGTGGCCGGGGCCGACCAGCCGGTCGACGCCAGAGCACTCCCCGTCGACCCCGAAGAGCTCGCGGACGTCGTCGAGAACAGCAGCGTGTTCGGCCGGGTGACCCCAGCGCAGAAGCGCGCGATGGTGGCCGCCCTGCAGCGTCGCGGTCACGTCGTCGCCATGACCGGCGACGGGGTTAACGACGCGCTCGCTCTGAAGGACGCGGACATCGGCATCGCGATGGGCGACGGCTCCGCGGCCACCCGTGCCGTCGCTCAGGTCGTCCTACTGGACGGCAAGTTCGCGCGGCTCCCCTTGGTAGTCGCCGAAGGGCGCCGGGTGATCGCCAACATCGAGCGCGCCGCCAGCCTGTTCCTGGTCAAGAACTGCTACTCCGTCGTCTTGGCGCTGGTGTCAGCGAGCACCCTGGGCGCCTACCCGCTCGCTCCGGTCCAGCTCACGATGATCTCGGTGCTCACCATCGGCATCCCTGGCTTCGCGCTAGCCCTCGCCCCCAGCAGCCAGCGCTACCTGCCCGGGTTCGTGCACCGGGTGCTCCGCTTCTCCGTGCCCATCGGCGTCGTGACCGCGGTGGCGGCGTACGCGGGGTACCGCGTGACACGGCTGCTCGACCCCGGCAAGGATGTCGCTCAGGGCCGGACGACCGCGACGTTCGTCATCGTCATCGTGTCGCTGTGGACCGTCGCCGTGCTCGCCCGGCCCCTGGACGGGTGGAGGGTCGGGCTCGTGGGGGCGCTGT
>JAYTHS010000476.1:0-3114 GCA_043732345.1 Frankiales bacterium
GGTCGGTGGTGTCCTCACCCAGGTGATCCAGGCTGACGGCCAGTCCGTCGCGCTGGAGCTCGGTCGTCGCCCGCACAGCAGCCTCGGTGTCTTCGCCTGCCACGAAGCGCTTCACGACGTTGCGACTGACCGGTGCGCCCGCCACGAGGGTCTTGACACGGGTGTTGCGGGACGCGGCGAGGATCACCTGACGGAGCACGTCCCCGAGGCTATCCGCCCACCACCTCACCGGGCGCCGCTGCGCCAGCGCGCAGCCAGTCGACGACCACCCGGGCCAGCTCGGGGCCCCGGTCCTCCTGCAGGAAGTGCCCACCCCCGGCGATCGTCGTGTGCGGCTGCCCTGCCGCGCCGGGGATCGCGCCGATGAGCATCCGCTCGCCCCCGGCCGTGATCGGGTCTCCGTCGGAGAAGGCGCACAGGAAAGGCTTGTCCCAGCGCCGCAGCACCTCCCAGGCACGCTGGTTGTCCGGGGTCGCGGGGTTGTCGGCGTCCTGCGGGATGAGGTCGGGGAAGGCCCGGGCGCCGGCCTTGTAGGTCGCGTCCGGGAACGGCGCGTCGTACGCCGCGACCACCTCGGGGGCCATCGGGGTGACGACGGCCGCGCTGACCAGGAAGCCGACCGGCAGGTCGGGCGTCCGGTCGACGAAGTCGCGGAAGCGCCACCACGCCTCGGGCAGCCGGTGCCGGCCATCGGGCAGGCCGGTGTTGGCGGCGCAGACCCGCGCGAAGCGGTCAGGGTGCTCGGCGACCAGGCGCAGCCCGATCAGGCCGCCCCAGTCCTGGCAGACCAGCGTGACGTCCTGCAGGTCCAGGATGTCGAACACCAGCGAACGGACCCACTCGACGTGCCGGGCGTAGGTGTAGTCCTGCACCTGCGTCGGCTTGTCGCTGCGCCCGAACCCGATCAGGTCCGGGGCAACGACGCGGAGGCCGGCCTCGAGCAGCACCGGCACCATCGTGCGGTAGAGGTAGGACCACGACGGCTCACCGTGCAGCAGCAGCACGACCGGCCCCTGGCCCTCGTCGACGTAGGCCATCCGCAGGCCGTCAGCCGTCGTCGCGTACCGCGGCTCCCACGGCCAGCCTGGCAGGTCGGTGAAGCGCTCGTCCGGGGTCCGCAGCACGTCCATGCGCCGCACAGTACGACGGCGGGCGCGGGGCGTCCCCCGTCCTGTCTCGATCGAGGTACGAGCTTCGGGGCCACCTCCGCCCGGGCCGGCACCTACCCCCGCCGAACCCCCGGCCGTACGACGCCTCGGCGGCCTCCGCTGGGTCAGCGGCGCCAGGCGGAGGTGTCCGCCACCGGGGCGGCCAGGTTGAGCCGGGTGAAGGCCAGCGCCTCGGCGAGGTCGGCCTCGCGCTCGGCCCGGTCCTCACAGCGGCGGGTGTTGACCTCGACGACGACGAGCCCGTCGAACGAGGTCGCCGCCAGGTGCTCCAGCAGCTCCGCGCAGGGCTGCTCGCCCCGCCCCGGGACCAGGTGCTCGTCGCGCGCCGTACCCACGCCGTCGGCGATGTGCACGTGGCTCAGCCGGTCACCCATGTCCGCCCGCAGGGCCATCGCGTCGGACTGCGAGACCGAGGTGTGCGACAGGTCCAGCGTGAAGTGCCGGAAGTCCTCGCCCGTCGGGTCCCAGTCCGGGGCGTAGGGCGAGACCTCCCGGCCCCGGGCCCGCAGCGGGAACATGTTCTCAACCGCGAACCTGACGTCGGTCTCGGAGCTCATCTGCTGGATCCCGCCGACGAACTGCCGGACGTACTCCCGCTGCCAGCGAAACGGCGGGTGCACCACGACGGTCTGCGCCCCGACCTCCTCCGCGGCCTCCTTCGCCCGGACGAGCTTGATCCACGGGTCGGTGCCCCAGACCCGCTGCGTGATCACCAGGCACGGCGCGTGCAGCGCGAGGATCGGCACCTGGTGGTGGTCGGAGAGCCGGCGCAGGGCCGCGACGTCCTGCGAGACCGGGTCGGTCCAGACCATGACCTCGACCCCGTCGTAGCCGAGGCGGGCCGCGATCTCGAAGGCGTTCGCCGTGGACTCGGGGTAGACCGACGCCGTCGCGAGGCCGACCTTGGCCGTGGGCACAACCACCGGGGAAACGTCGACCGCTGCGTCGTGCGGTCCCGGCTGTGTCATGGCACTGTCGAGCGTACGGCCCGGTTCCGCTCGAGCGCTGAGCCGCGCCCGTCGCCGCACCCCGTTACGGTGACGTCGTGGAGCGCAGCACCGTCCAGGCCGGCGTCGGGTCGACCACGTCCACCTTCCTGGGGTTGCCGGAGGTCGGGCCGGACTTCCCCCGCGACACCGTCGAGTTCGTCGACCCGTCCGACCCTGCCCGGATCGTGCGCGCCGACCTCACGTGGCTGATGTCGTCGTGGACCTGCATCTACGGCGCCGGGTGCGAGGGCGTCGTCGAGGGTCGAGCCGACGACGGCTGCTGCAGCCACGGCGCCTTCTACAGCGACGACGACGACGAGCAGCGCGTCACGGCGTTCGCGAAGGAGTTGAAGAAGAAGGACTGGCAGCACGCGGAGGTGGGCCGCCGGCTCGGGGTCTCCCAGGACGACGAGCTCGAGGGCGAGCCAGCCCGGCGCACCCGCACGGTCGACGGCGCCTGCGTGTTCCTCAACCGCCCCGGGTTCGCCGGCGGGGCGGGCTGCGCCCTGCACGGCCTCGCGCTGCGCACCGACCGGCACCCGCTGCAGACCAAGCCCGACGTCTGCTGGCAGCTCCCCGTGCGCCGGATCGAGGAGGTCGTCGAGCGGCCCGACGAGACCAGCGTCGTCGTCACCACCCTGGGGGAGTTCGACCGGCGAGGCTGGGGACCCGGCGGCGAGGACCTGCACTGGTGGTGCACGTCCTCCCCGCAGGCCCACGTCGGCGAGGACCCAGTCGTCGTGTCCTACGGCCCGGAGCTCACCGCCCTGGTCGGGCCCGCGGCCTACGCCGAGCTGGTCCGCCTGTGCGCCCAGCGAACCGGCCTGCCGCTGCACCCCGCCACCCAGGCTGCGACCGACGCCGGGGTCGGCTCGGGGGCTGCGAGGGCGTGATCGAGGTCCTCGGCTCGCCGGACCACCCACGCCGGGCCCACGGGCCCAGGCTGCCGCCCGTCT
>JAYTHS010000477.1:0-10144 GCA_043732345.1 Frankiales bacterium
GACAAGGGCGACACCTTCCCCGTCGAGGTTGTCGTCGCGGACGCCGACGTCGCCTCCTACGACGGGCTGGTCCTGCCCGGTGGGTCGCCAACCCCGACGCCCTGCGCACCCGGCCCGAGGCTGTGGCGTTTGCGAAGTCCTTCGTGACGGCCGGCAAACCCGTGGCGGCGATCTGTCACGCCGCGTGGACGCTGGTGGAGGCGGATGTCGTGCGCGGCCGTCGCATGACGTCCTGGCCGTCGTTGCAGACCGACCTGCGCAACGCCGGCGCCCAGTGGGTGGACGAGGAGGTCGTCGTCGACCTGACCGGACCGTCCCCGCTGGTCACCAGCAGGAACCCCGACGACCTGCCGGCGTTCACCGGCAAGCTCGTCGAGGTCTTTGCCCAAGCCTGACCCCAGATGTGGTGGGCTGGCGGCATGTCCGCCCCCGTCGACCCTGATCGCGTCGCCACCCCGCCGGAGTTGGACCACGTCCCGGAAAAGCACAAGGGGCCGGTGACGCTGCGCCGCAGCCAAGTCCAGCGCACGACCACCGACCAGCGCCTGCTGGACGTCCGGGGGCCGTCCGACTGGGTGCACACCGATCCGTGGCGGGTCCTGCGCATCCAGTCGGAGTTCGTCGAGGGCTTCGGGCTACTCGCCGAGCTGCCCCGAGCCGTCAGCGTCTTCGGATCGGCGCGGACCCGGCCCGACAGTCCCGAGTACGCCCTGGGCCGCGATCTTGGGGTGGCCCTCGCCGAGGCGGGCTGGGCCGTCATCACCGGAGGTGGCCCCGGCGTCATGGAGGCCGTCAACCGCGGCGCCTCCGAGGCCGACGGCCTGTCGGTCGGGTTAGGGATCGAGCTCCCCTTCGAGCAGAGCCTCAACGCGTGGGTCGACCTCGGGCTCAACTTCCGCTACTTCTTCGCCCGCAAGACGATGTTCGTGAAGTACGCCCAGGCGTTCGTCATCCTGCCCGGTGGTTTCGGCACGATGGACGAGCTGTTCGAGGCCCTGACGCTGGTCCAGACGCACAAGGTCAACCAGTTCCCCGTCGTGCTGCTGGGGACGGCCTTCTGGGCGCCGCTGCTGAACTGGCTGCGGACCTCCCTGGTCGCCGAGGGCTACGTCTCGCCGGGCGACCTGGACCTCATCACCTGTACGGACTCGGTGAGCGAGACCGTCGCGCTCATCGAGGTCGCTGCCGCCGCGCACGCGCACGCCGCGCCGCCCGTGTCTGACCTGCCCTGACGTGGCCGCTGTCTGCGTCTACTGCTCCTCGTCCGTCCGGATCGACCCGGCGTACGTCGCCTTGGCGGCCGAAGTCGGGACCGAGCTGGCCCGCCGGGGCCACTCATTGGTCTCGGGAGGAGGGGACTTGTCGTGCATGGGCGCCGTCGCCCGCGCCGCCCGCGCCGGCGGTGCCCGCACCGTCGGCGTGATCCCGCAGGCGCTCCTGGCCCTCGAGGTCGGTGACCAGGACGCCGACGAGCTGCTCGTCGTGGACGACATGCGGACCCGTAAAGGGCTGATGGACAGCAGGTCCGACGCCTTCCTCACGCTGCCGGGTGGGCTCGGGACGCTGGAGGAGCTTGCCGAGGTCTGGGTCGCCCGGACTCTCGGGATGCACGGCAAGCCGGTGGTCGCTCTGGACCTCGACGGGCTCTGGACGCCGCTCCGCGAGCAGGTGGCCCTCATGGTGGACCGGGGCTTCGTCCGCCCCGAGGCCGCCGGCGCGCTCGTGTGGGCGTCGTCGGTGCCGGAGGCGTTCGACCTCGTCGAGGCCGGGCTGGCACGGGACCGGGCCGGCGAGCGGCTCTCGCCGACGGCCGACGAGGTGCTGGAGGCCGACCCTCCTGCCTGACCACGCACCTGCCTGACCACGCACCTGCCCGACCACGCACCCGGCCTCCTGCGCCCGGCTGCCCGACCCTCCCGGGCCGTGGACGGGCGGGGTCGAGGACTGGCCGGGTCGCGCACGGACCGCGGCCCGGATCGGGGTCGCGGACGTTGTGACACACACAGCGGACCGGCGGTCGCCCGCAAGCGGATCAACACGGCAAGTGGTCGGCGAGGTGTGTCAGTCCGTCCGCAACCCGGCCTGCGATGCCCAGGCCCAGGCCCAGGCCCAGGCCTGGGCCTGGGTCGGAGGTGGAGGTGGCGTTGAGGCCTGCGGTGGGGGTCGGCGGTGTGGGTCGGCGGTGTGGGTCGGCGGTGGGGTCGAGCGTGGGAGCATGCGGCTGTGCTCACCGTGCTGGCCCTCGTGGGCGCCCTCGCCGTGCTCTTCGTGGCGGCCGCCGTGGCGACCCACGAGGGTGACGTGCTGCGCGACGCCCCCCGCGACGCGGCGGACCTGGACCTGCCGGACGGCCCGCTGCAGCCCGAGGACGTGGCTGACGTCCGACTGGGGCTGGCCCTGCGGGGCTACCGGATGGACGAGGTGGACCACCTGCTGGAACGGGTTGTGGCCGATCTCGTCGCACGCGGCGGCCGTGTGCGCGAGCTCGAGGCGGCCCTCGCGGCTGTCACGGACCGCCAGCAGCGAGCGATCGACCTGCTCGATGCCACCGTCGAGGCGGAGAGGAACGACGCCACCGTCGCTGTCAGGGACACCGACCTGGCCGAGGCGGAGAGGAACGACGCCACCGTCGCTGTCAGGGACGCCGACCTGGCCGAGGCCCGACATAGGTCTCGCGAGGCCGCCGCGGAGCTCGAGGCGCAGTCCGTCGTCGCCCCGCCGCTCGCCGGGCGGGGGCGGTTCCTGGGCATCCGCGTCCGGACCACCGAGGGGGAGCGCACGGACCGCCGCCCGGCGGACCGCGGGACGGCAGACCGCGGGGCGGCAGACCGCGGGGCGGCGGGGAGCGGGACGGCGGACAGCGGGACGCCCGACACCCCCACCTCGGACTGCCCGGTGGCTGGCGAGCGCGCCGTACCGGGTGAGGAGCACCACAGCGCCCCGGACCGGGTTGGCGGCGACTCCTCGCGCCCGTGAGACTGCAGGCATGACCGCGCACCTTGAGCTCACCGTCGACCTCGACGCCCCCGTCGAGGCCACGTGGGCGGGAGCGGTCGACTGGGACCACCAGGGCGAGTGGATGCTCGGCACCACGGTCCGGGGCACCGCGCAGGACGGCAAGGGCGAGGGCGGCGGCATTTCGGCGTTCACCGGGATCGGGCGGCTGGGCTTCCTCGACACGATGGTCATCACGACGTGGGAGCCGCCGCATCGGTGCTACGTCCTGCACACCGGCAAGGTGGTGCGCGGCACCGGGGAGTTCGAGGTCAGGGACCGGGGACAGGGTCGCAGCACCTTCGTCTGGCGCGAGGACCTCGAGCTGCCCCTGGGGGCGCTGGGTCGGGCGGGGTGGCCGGTCATCAAGCCGGTCTTCGCCCTGGGCGTGCAGAAGTCGCTGGAGAAGTTCGCCCGGTGGGTCGAGCGGGGTCAGCGCCCGGCGTAGACCGGTGGCCGCTTGGCCAGGAACGCCTCGACCGCGCCGCGGTGGTCCTGCGACTGCCCGGCGACCGCCTGCAGCCGGTCCTCCTGCTCCAGCGCCGATGCGAGGTCGCTGGTGGCGGCGTGGGCGATCGCCTGCTTGAGGCAGCCGTAGGCCACCGTCGGCCCGGCAGCCAGGCGCTGGGCCAGCTCGGTTGCGACGGGCAGGACCTGCTCGGCGGGGACGACGAGGTTCAGGAGCCCCATGTCCAGGGCCTGCTCAGCCGTGAACGGCTCCGACAGCAGCAGCAGGGCGGTGGCCCGCCCCGCCCCGACCAGCCGCGGGAGCGACCACGACAGGCCGGAGTCGGCCGACAGCCCGATCCCGGCAAAGGCCGTGACGTAGCGGGAGCCCGCCGCCCCGACCCGCAGGTCCAGGGCGCAGGCCAGCCCCAGGCCGGCGCCGGCCGCGGTGCCGTTCAGGGCGGCAACGGTCGGGAAGGGCAGCGCCGCCAGCGCGGTGACGATCGGGTTGTAGTGCTCCGCCACGGTCTTCAGCGGGGCCGGGTCACCCGCCTCGAGCAGGGCGGCGTGCTCGTGCAGGTCCTGTCCGACGCAGAACGCACGTCCGGACCCGGTCAGGACCAGGGCCCGCACCGAGGGGTCACCAGCGACCTGCTGGACAGCCGCCAGGAGGGACTCCTTGGCGGGCACCGTGAGGCTGTTCATGGCCTCGGGACGGTTCAGCACGATGGTGGCCACCCCACCCGTGACGTCCAGCAGGACCGGGCTCGCGGGGTCGGTGGCGGTGGTCATACGGGCTCCTGGGGGGCTGGGGAAGGCGGCGCCGACAGCCTGGCACGCCACCCGGTTCCCGTTCCGTGTCGCCGTGCGAGAGACTGTCCTCACACCAGGCGGCGCGAGCCCTCGCACCGCTGCTGCACCACAACGATGGAGGTACGTCGATGGCGGCCATGAAGCCGCGTACGGGCGACGGTCCGCTCGAGGTCACCAAAGAGGGGCGTGGCCTGGTCATGCGTGTCCCCCTCGAGGGTGGCGGACGGCTGGTCGTGGAGCTCAACGCCGAGGAGGCGACGACCCTCGGCGACGCGCTCAGGGCTGTCGTCCCCCCGACCGCCTGACAGTGACCGCCCCCGCCCCCCGCGCTGCGGCCCGCACCCGGGCCGCAGCCGCCCGCCGGGCGCCCGTCGGCGTCCGCGCCGCTTCGGGCCCTTCGACCGCGGCCGGGCTGCAGAGCCCGCTCCCCGGTCTGCGGCTGGCGGGCGACCGCCCCGACCTGCCCGTCGTCGCCGTGCCCACCGGGCCCGGTGACGACGGGGCAGTGCTGCTCGGATCGCTCCCGCTGGAGCTGGACGTCGCGGCCCTGCTCCTGCGCGAGCGTGCGCGGGGTGAGGCCGGGGAGCTGGTCTCGGTCCCGGTGACCGGCGCCGACCCGCTCGAGCGGGTGCTGCTCGTCGGCACCGGCGACGGGTCCCCGTCCGCCTGGCGCAAGGTGGGTGCGACGCTCGCCCGCCGCGCCGCCAAGAGCGCCGGCCTGGCCGTCGATCTGCGCGGCCTCACGCCGGACGGCCCCGGGCTGCGGGCCCTCGCCGAGGGGCTGCTGCTCGCGTCGTACGGGTTCAGCACCAAGTCCGTCGACGTCCGGCCGCTGCAGGAGGTCGTGCTGGTGGTCGTCGACCCGGCGTCCCTGGCGGCCCAGCTCGACGCGGCGCTGGTCACCTGCGCGGCCACTGCCGTCGCCCGAGACCTCGTCAACACCCCCGCGCTGGACAAGTCTCCCGACTGGCTCGCCAAGCGTGCCGTGCGGCTGCTCAAGGGCCTCGAGGTCACGGTCCGCGACGAGGCCCGGCTGCGGGCGGAGGGCTGGGGTGGCGTCGTCGCGGTGGGGCAGGGCTCCAGCCGCCCCCCGCGCGTGGTCGAGGTGACGTACGACGGGGGTGGCAGCACGCATGTCGTCCTGGTCGGCAAGGGCATCACCTTCGACACCGGCGGTATCTCGATCAAGCCCAACCCCGGCATGCTCCTCATGAAGAACGACATGGGGGGCGCGGCGGCGGTGCTCGCCACAGTCCGGGCCGTGGCCGACCTCGGGCTGCCGGTCACGGTCACGGCGATCGCTGCGATCGCAGAGAACATGCCCAGTGGCGCCGCGCAGCGTCCCAGCGACGTCATCACGCAGTACGGCGGCACGACTGTCGAGGTGCTGAACACCGACGCCGAGGGCCGCCTGGTGCTGGCCGACGCGATCGCCTACGCCGACACGGTGCTGCGGGCCGACGTCATCGTCGACGTCGCGACGCTGACCGGGGCGATGCCCGTTGCCCTCGGTACCCGGATCGCCGGCTTCTTCACCGACTCCGAGGCGCTCGCGACGCAGCTGGAGGCTGCCGCCACGGTCAGCGGCGAGCAGCTGTGGCGGATGCCGCTGACCGAGGACTACCGGCAGGCGCTGGACTCCACGACCGCCGACCTGCGCAACATCGGACGGCCGCAGCTCAAGCTGGCCGGGGGATCGATCACGGCGGCGCTGTTCCTGCAGCACTTCGCCGGTGGCCGGCCCTGGGCCCACCTGGACATCGCCGGGCCGGCTTGGTCCGGCAGCGACGACGTCGAGCTGACCAAGGGCGGGACCGGCTTCGGGGTGCGCGTCCTGGTCGCGTGGCTCGAGGCGCTCGCGGGCCAGCCGGCCCGACGCAGGGCGACGGCCCGCCGCTAGGAGGTCAGGACCCCAGCCAGCAGCCCCGGGCCCAGCGGCAGCAGCGCCGGCAGCAGCCGCGGCTCGTCCCGCACCAGGCGCGCGATGTCGCGGGCCGCGACCGTGTCGGCGTCGCGTGCCCCCGGGTCGGCCACCCGCCCATCGGCCAGCGCACCGGCAAAGACCACCAGCCCGCCGGGGCGCAGCAGCCGCAGCGCAGCGGCGAGGTAGTCGCCGTTCTCCGAGCGGGCGGCGTCGCAGAAGACCAGGTCGTAGGCCGCGTCGGACAGCCGGGGCAGGACCTCGAGGGCCCGGCCGGCGATGAGCCGGACCCGCCCGCCGCCATGCCCTGCCTCGGCCAGCGACTGCCGGGCCAGGCGCTGGTGCTCGGTCTCGGTGTCGACCGTGGTCAGGACGCCGTCCGGGCGCATCCCCTGCAGCAGCCACAGTGCCGAGACGCCGGCACCCGTGCCCAGCTCGACGACCGCCCGGGCACCGGCCGTCGCGGCCAGCAGGCGCAACAGGCCACCGGTCGCGGCGTCCACGCAACCAACGCCGACCTCCGCGGCGCGGGACCGCGCGGCCGCGAGCGCGTCGTCCGCAGGCAGCCAGTCCTCGATCCAGGCCGGGAGCGCCTCGCCGTCCACCACGTTGTCCGCCACCTGGCGAGCATAGGGAACGCCGTACCGACCGCGGGCGTTGTCCCTGACGTGCGTCGCGCCCAGAGTCCCCCGGAGCCCGTTCCGGCCGTCTCCCCCGAGCAGGAGTGGGTGGCGCCGTCCTGGGACGAGGTCGTCCGCCTGCACTCGGCACGGGTCTACCGGCTCGCCTACCGGCTCACCGGGAACCCCTATGACGCGGAGGACCTCACCCAGGAGGTCTTCGTCCGCGTCTTCCGCTCGCTGTCGAGCTACACGCCAGGGACCTTCGAGGGCTGGCTGCACCGGATTACGACCAACCTGTTCCTCGACACCGTCCGGCGCAAGGCCCGGATCCGGTTCGACGCGCTGCCCGACGACGCCGAGCGCATCCCCGGCCGCGAGCTCAGCCCTCAGCAGGTCTACGACGACACCCACTTCGACGGCGACGTGCAGGCAGCCCTCGACGCGCTCCCCCCGGACTTCCGGGCCGCCGTCGTCCTGTGCGACCTCGAGGGGCTGTCGTACGACGAGATCGCCGCCACGCTCGGCATCAAGATCGGCACCGTGCGCAGCCGGATCCACCGGGGCAGGACCCAGCTGCGCGCCGCCCTGATCCATCGGGCCCCGGAGTCCTGGACGGGCGCGCTCCCGGCGGCCGCGACGTGACGGTGCACCTCGGACCGGCCGTGACGGCGCTGGTCGACGGCGAGCTCGACCACGAGCGCCGCGAGCAGGTCCTGGCCCACCTGGCGCACTGCTCACCCTGCCGCGTCGAGGTCGAGGTGTTGCGGACCGTCAAGGCCACGCTGCGCAGGGCCGAGCCCGCGCTGCCCACCGGGCTGGCCCAGCGGCTGGCTGCCGCGGCCGGCTCTGAGCCCGTCCCGGCCTGTCCCGGCTTTCGCTCCCCCGCCGGTCACCGTTGGCGCCCGGGTGCCGAGTGCCGAGCGACGATCTGGCGTACGACGATCTGGCGTACGGCGATCCGCCGTTCGCCGATCCGCCGTTCGCCGGTCAGGCGGGCCGTCGTCGGTGGAGCAGCCGTCGCCCTCGGCCTGGCCGGGGCCGTCGTGCTGGCCGGCCCGCCGCCCCGTGCACCGATCGCCCCGGTCGACCCCACTAGCACCCAGCTGCTGGTGGACCACCGCTCGACGGGCAGCGAGATGCCCTTCGCGGACGTCGGCGTGACGACCGCCTCGTTGCGGTGAGCGTCCGGGCGCGGATCGTCGCCGTGGTCGCCGGCCTCGGGGCCCTGGCCGGTGGGGGCGTCGCTGCGGCCTCCGTCGACGTTCCCCGGCCCGGTCCGGTCGGTGACACCCGTTCCGGTGAAGCCTTGAGCCTGCTCCGTGGGGCGGTCCGCTCGGCTCGGACCATGACGTGGAGCGGTACGCAGTACGTCACGTCGTGGCAGGAGGGCCGTACCACGAGCGCGCTCGTGGAGGTCGACCACGACCCCGTCGCCGGCAGCGTCGTCCGCGAGGACATGCCCGGTGCCACGCCTGTCGCGGTCCCCGTCGACCTGCTCGACACCCGGCTGCTGGACCTGCTGGCCGACCGCTACGCGCTGGAGGTCGTCCGGGCCGAGCACTGCGCAGGACGCCCGTCCCGGGTCGTGGAGGCCAGCCGCGCCGACGGCAGCGTGGCGGGGCGCTTCTGGCTGGACGACGCGAGCGGGCTGGTCGTCCGCCGGGAGCTGCTCGACAACGCGGGCCGCACCGTGCGCTCCGCCGTCTTCGTGGACCTCACGGTGGCCCGCTCCCTGGTCCCCGTCTCCTACGTGGCGGGGGTCCCGCAGCTGAGGCCCACGGGGGAGCGGGTCGACCCCGGCGAGCTGCGGCGGGAGGGCTGGCCGGTCCAGGAGACCCTGCCAGGAGGCCTCGCGCTGTACGACGCGCGGTGGCACGACGCGGTGCTGCAGCTGTCCTACTCCGACGGGCTGTCGACGACCTCGGTATTCGTTCAGCGCGGGCGTCTGCGGGGGCCGGTCACCGCCGGCCCCGCTCCTGTGGTCCTGGGTGGCCCCGAGCGGATCGTGGGCTCCGGGGCCGGCATGACGTGGACCGTGCTGTCCGACGGCCCGTCCGAGACCGCCCAGGCCGTTGCTGCGGCCCTGCCGCACCAGCGGGACCCCGGTGTGGACGACGACGTCGCCGACCGCGCCTGGCGGGGCCTGGCCCGGCTGGGCAGCTGGCTGGACCCCTTCCGCTGACCTGCCGTCGCGCGGCCCGGCTGCCGGGTGGGGGACACTGACAGCAGGATCGCTCGAGGAGGAACAGCCGCATGGTGCAGCCCGACGCCGACCCGTGGGCCAGGCCTGCGCCGGTCACTACGTCCTACGCCGCCCCGACGGGTGCCCTCGCCTGGGGTTACCCGATGGACACGCTCGGAACGCCGGTCGGGGACGACAAGCCCCGACGGCGTGGGCCGCTCGGCGTCGGCGTGCTGGTCGTCGCGACCGCGCTGTTGGCCGGCAGTGCGGGGGGTTGGTTGGGCTACCGGGGGGCGCGCGACGCCGGTGCCGTCGGGGGTACCCTCACCGACTCCTCCGCCACGCTCGGTGCCGCGGTGACGGGCCCCCCCGCGGTGCGTCCGGTCGACTCCGTCGCGGGCATCGCCTCACGGGTGCTCCGCAGCGTCGTCAACATCGACGTGACCTCTGGCAGCGCGGGGGGCACCGGGTCCGGCGTCGTCCTGCGCAGCGACGGCTACGTGCTGACCAACAACCACGTCGTCGCGGACGCTGCCAACGGCGGCACCATCGTGGTGTCCTTCAACGGCAGCGACCAGCCGCCGGCGCCGGCCTCCATCGTCGGTCGTGACCCCGAGACGGACCTCGCCGTGATCAAGGTCCGGGCCGGGCGCCCGCTCGTGCCGGCCACGCTCGGCAGCTCAGGCGACCTCGTGGTCGGTGACCCGGTCATCGCCATCGGCTCTCCGCTCGGGCTCGCCGGGACCGTCACGTCCGGCATCATCAGCGCCCTCAACCGGACCGTGCGGGTACCGGCCGAGAACGCCGGCTCCCCGTCGTCACCGCTGTTCAACGCCATCCAGACCGACGCAGCGATCAACCCGGGAAACTCCGGAGGGGCCCTGGTCGACCGGGCCGGCCGCATCGTCGGCATCAACTCGGCGATCGCGACGCTCGGCGGCAGCTCTGCCAGCGACACCCAGAGCGGGAGCATCGGGGTCGGCTTCGCGATCGGGATGGACGAGGCGCGTTCCATCGCCGAGCAGTTGATCCGCACCGGCCGGGCGACCCACCCCGCCATCGGGGTCAGCGCCCAGACGGTCGGCGCCGACGGCAGCGGCACCCGGGGCGCCAAGCTCGCGCAGGTCCTCGCGGGAGGCCCGGCACAGCGGGCGGGCCTGCGCA
>JAYTHS010000478.1:0-3078 GCA_043732345.1 Frankiales bacterium
GCATGCCCCAGGCACCGGTGGACACCTCGACCGTGCCACCGCTGACCGACCAGACCCGTCGCGAGGTGCGGGAGATCATGGCCCGCTACCCGCGCTCGCGGTCGGCCCTGATGCCGATGCTGCACCTCATGCAGTCCGTCCAGGGCTACGTCTCGCCCGACGGCATCCGGATGTGCGCCGAGGAGCTCGACCTCACCAAGGCCGAGGTCGGCGCGGTCGCGACGTTCTACACGATGTACCGCCGCCGCCCGGCCGGCACCTACCACCTGGGCGTGTGCACCAACACGCTGTGCGCCGTGCTCGGTGGTGACGCGATCTTCGCCTCCGTCAAGGAGCAGCTGGGCATCGGACACAACGAGACCACCCCGGACGGCGTCATCAGCCTGGAGCACCTGGAGTGCAACGCGGCCTGCGACTACGCCCCCGTCGTGATGGTCAACTGGGAGTTCTACGACGACCAGACCCCCGCGTCGGCCCGCGAGCTCGTCGACGCGCTGCGCGCCGGCACCCCGCCACCCCCCACCCGCGGACCTGAGCGGCTCAGCACCTTCACCGAGATCAGCCGCGTGCTGGCCGGCTTCAACGACGGCCTCGGCCAGCAGGGGGTCGTCGGCGGGCACGCCTCGCTGGCCGGCCTGGCCCTGGCCAAGCAACGCGGCGACACCGCACCCGCCTACCCCCAGGAGTCCTCATGACCTTCACCCCCGTGCTGTCGGCCCACTGGGACGAGGCCGACTCCTTCACGATCGACGGCTACACCCGGCACCGCGGCTACGAAGCGCTGACCAAGGCCCTTGCCATGGAGCCCGACGCGATCATCGCGCTGGTCAAGGACTCCGGACTGCGCGGCCGCGGCGGCGCCGGCTTCCCGACCGGCATGAAGTGGGGCTTCATCCCGCAGGGCAGCGAGGGGCAGGGCGCCAAGCCTCACTACCTCGTGGTCAACGCCGACGAGTCCGAGCCGGGCACGTGCAAGGACACGCCTTTCATGATGGCCAACCCACACGCGCTCGTGGAGGGCGTGATCATCGCGTCGTACGCGATCCGGGCGAGCCACGCCTTCATCTATGTCCGCGGCGAGATCGTGCACGTCATCCGCCGAGTCCAGGAAGCCGTGCAGCAAGCCTATGCGGCCGGGCACCTCGGCAAGGACATCCACGGCAGCGGCTACGACCTCGACGTCGTCGTCCACGCCGGCGCGGGCGCCTACATCTGCGGTGAGGAGACAGCGCTGCTGGACTCCCTCGAGGGGTTTCGCGGCCAGCCCCGCCTGCGCCCGCCGTTCCCCGCGACCCATGGCCTCTACGCCAGCCCGACCGTCGTTAACAATGTCGAGTCGATCGCCAGTGTCCCCAGCATCGTGCTGGGCGGCGCCGCGTGGTTCTCCTCCATGGGCACCGAGAAGAGCAAGGGCATGACGCTCTACTCGCTGTCCGGCCACGTGAAGCGCCCCGGGCAGTACGAGGCGCCGCTCGGCATCACGCTGCGCGAGCTGCTCGAGCTGTCGGGGGGCATGCGCGAGGGCCACGAGCTGAAGTTCTGGACCCCCGGCGGCAGCTCGACCCCGCTGCTCACCGCCGACCACCTCGACGTCCCGCTGGACTACGAGGGCGTCACCGCGGCCGGCTCGATGCTCGGCACCAAGGCGCTGCAGTGCTTCGATGAGACCACCTGCGTGGTGCGCGCGGTCCTGCGCTGGACCGAGTTCTACGCCCACGAGTCCTGCGGCAAGTGCACGCCGTGCCGCGAGGGCACCTACTGGATGGTGCAGATCCTGCAGCGCCTCGAGGGTGGCACCGGCACCGAGGAGGACATCGCGACGCTGCTCGACACCTGCGACAACATCTTCGGTCGGTCGTTCTGCGCCCTCGCTGACGGGGCGACCAGCCCGATCGTCAGTGGCGTGCAGCTGTTCCGCGACGAGTTCACCGCCCACCTGACCTCGGGTGGCTGCCCGTTCGACCCCGTTGCCAGCACCATCTTCGCGGGAGCCACCGCATGAGCCACGCCCTACGACGCAGCCGTTGCGCCGAGCTGACCGGATGACCGCGACGCAGGACGTTGCCATCGCGACCGACCTGGTCACCCTGACCATCGACGGCTTCGAGGTCCAGGTGCCCAAGGGCACCCTGGTCATCCGGGCCGCCGAGCTGGTCGGAATCCAGATCCCCCGCTTCTGCGACCACCCGCTGCTGGATCCGGTGGGAGCCTGCCGGCAGTGCATCGTGGAGGTCGAGGGTCAGCGCAAGCCGCTGACCTCCTGCACGACGACCGTCACCGAGGGCATGGTCGTCAAGACCCAGCTCTCCTCGCCGGTCGCCGAGAAGGCCCAGCGCGGGATTCTGGAGCTGCTGCTCATCAACCACCCGCTGGACTGCCCGGTCTGCGACAAGGGCGGCGAGTGCCCCCTGCAGAACCAGGCGATGAACTACGGCGGCGGCGAGTCCCGCTTTCACGACGTCAAGCGCACTTACCCCAAGCCACTCGCCATCAGCAGCCAGGTGCTGCTGGACCGTGAGCGCTGTGTGCTGTGCGCCCGCTGCACCCGCTTCAGCCAGCAGATCGCAGGTGACCCGTTCATCGAGCTGTTCGAGCGCGGTGCGCTGCAGCAGGTCGCGATCTATGCCGACCAGCCCTTCGAGAGCTACTTCTCCGGCAACACCGTCCAGATCTGCCCGGTCGGCGCGCTGACCGGGGCGGCCTACCGCTTCCGTGCCCGGCCGTTCGACCTGGTCAGCTCGCTCATGGTGTGCGAGCACTGCGCGTCGGGCTGCGCTCTGCGCACCGACCACCGGCGCGGCAAGGTCTTGCGCCGGCTCGCCGGTGACGACCCCCAGGTCAACGAGGAGTGGAACTGCGACAAGGGCCGTTGGGCGTTCACCTACGCCACCCAGCCCGACCGCATCACGACCCCGCTGGTCCGGGACGAGGCCTCGGGGCGCCTGCGCCCCGCGAGCTGGACCGAGGCCCTGGACCGCGCAGCGCGTGGCCTGGCCCTGTGCAAGGCCGCCAACGGCGTCGGGGTGCTGCCCGGCGGCCGCCTGACCGTCGAGGACGCCTTCGCCTACGCCAAGTTCG
>JAYTHS010000479.1:0-3062 GCA_043732345.1 Frankiales bacterium
CCGTCGGCGAGCCGGACGGACCGGGACGTGACGCGGACCCGCACCGGGCTGCCGTCGTGCCGGAGCCAGGACTGCTCCTGCGTCCCGTCCTGGACGAGCTCCTCGAACCGGCTGACCGGTCCGCGGACTGGCCCGAGCCCGACCGCGCTCGGGCAGCTACAGGGGCCGAGCAACAGTCGGCCGACGAGGGAGCCGTCGCACAGCAGGGTGGCCAGGGCCGCCGCGTCGGCGCTGTGGACCAGACCTGCACCGTCGACGACGAGCACCCCGGCGGGCACGTCGACCTCCTCGTTGGGGAGGCCGCGCGTGGATGCCGTCCTGGTGCCCGAGGGGAAAGATAGGGGGCAGACACCGGCCGGGGCGAGACCTGGATTGTGATGCCACCCGTGTCGCGAGCCGATCGTGGTGTTCTGCCCCGTTAGGTGCCCCGACCGGACGCCGCAGGGGGACCCTCCGGGTGGGCACTGCTCGGGTGGGCACTGCTCGGGTGGGCACTGCTCGCATGGTCACCGTCGATGTCGAGCGGACGTCGACGGCCCGTGCGTGGCGTTGTCCGACCGAGGCCAGCTGCAGGCGGGCCGGTTCGAAAAGCGGCTTCTTGGACGTGCCGAGGCGGCGCTCCGGACGCAGGACCAGGTCGGGCCACCGGTGCAGGTCAGGTCCCAGGCCGAGTTGTCCGCCTCGTCCCAGGGCACGTGCTCGCAGCGGCCGCACACGCCGCAGGTACAGGACAGCGTGCCGTCGCCGGGGCCTCAGCCCTGGATCCAGGCCCGCAGTCCCCTCGGCCAGAGCGAGACCAGCAGCAGCGGGCGCTCGGTGTGGCAGCCCGCGCACCAGCCCGTCCAGTGCGCCTCCACTCGGTGGCCCACTGGCAGGCTGCCGCCCGCTGTGCCGCCTACCCCGGTCTGCCTCACGCTCACCTCGACTCCTCTGGCCGTCCCGCCTTGATCGGCGGCCTCGGAAGGGGGGATTACCCGCAGGTGAGGGGGACCTCCCGGTACAGACGGACCGTTCCTGGCGTCCGCCGTGCCTGTGTCGCCGTGGGCGCCGGTGTCCCGGGAGACCTGCATGGACATCCGCCCCACCTGGCTGGCAACCTGCGACCCCTGCCCGTTGCCTCGGCCGCCACCGCGCGTCCGCGGCCCTCTGCGAGGACGACATGACGCGACTGCCCGACCCCTGCCCGGTCGTGACGGTCATCGGCGAGGCGCTGATCGACCTGGTCGCCGAAGGGGCCCACCACTGCTACCGGGCCCGGCCGGGCGGCAGCCCTTACAACGTAGCGATCGGTCTGGCGCGGCTGGGGGTCCGGACCAGCCTCATGGCCCGCCTCGCCGACAACGGGTTCGGGAGGCTGCTGCGGGCCCACGCCCAGCAGGAGGGCCTTGACCTGTCCGCCGCCCCGCACGCGGTCGAGCCGACGACGCTGGCCGTCGTGTCCCTCGACGAGCAGTCGCACGTGAGCTACGACTTCTATCTCCAGGGCACGGCCGACTGGCAGTGGATACCGGCCGAGGTGGCCCGCCTGCGGCAGGACACCGCCGTCCTGCACTTCGGCTCGATCGCCTCCTGGACCCAGCCCGGAAGCGAGCAGGTGCTGGCGATGGTGCGGGAGGTCCACGCGGCGGGTCGGGCGCTCATCAGCTACGACCCGAACGTTCGTCCCTCGCTGCTGGGGGACCCGGCGCACGGGCGCGAGCTCGTCGAGGGCAACGTCGGGATCTCCCACCTGGTCAAGGCGAGCCGGGAGGACGTGGAGTGGCTCTACCCCGGGATCGGGATCGAGCACGTGGCGGCGCGCTGGCTGGAGCTCGGCGCACTGCTGGTCGTGGTCACCGACGGGGCGCACGGGGCTCAGGCCTTCCGCCCGGGGCGGCCCGCCGTACGACGGGAGGGCCGATCGACCCGGTTGGTCGACTCGGTCGGTGCGGGTGACTCCTTCACCGCCGGGCTCGTTGCCGGGCTGATCGAGCGGGGCCTGCACACGGCCGACCGGCTGGCGCGGCTGGACGACCCGAGCCTGCAGGGCCTGCTCAACGAGGCGATCCTGGTCTCCTCCCTCACCTGCGAGCGTCCGGGCGCGGACCCCCCGACGGCCGCCGACCGTGACCTCGCCCGAGTGGGGCGCTGACGATCCATCAGCGCCCCGGGCGGCTCGTTCGACGGGGCCGTGGCCAGCGGTGGGTGCCGGAGGCGGGCGGAGGAGTCACGGTGGTCGTACGGTGCAGCGTCGGCGTTCCCCCGCGACACCGAGTGCGTCGATGTGCCCCCTAGGAGCGTGCGTACATATTCCAAAACTCCGCATTTTGAGGGCACATGTGGTGTGCCCAGGGCACCCCGACCTCATGATGTTGTGGTCCGGTGACCTCCAATCCGATTTCGGACCCACGCTCCTAGGACCCCAGGCGTTCACCCACTTCTCACAGGACGTGCCCGCCGACGTGGCGTCGCTGTTCCGGGTCCGGCCGGTCAGGTGGGGCGCGATGGGGGACTCGACCGGCGGCTACTGCGCCAGCAAGCTGGCGGTCACCGACTCTTGCGTCTTTCCCGCCGCGGTGGCGCTGTCGGGCTACACGGCTCCGCCACAGGACCTCACCACAGGCGACCTGTTCGGGGGCAGCGCATCGCCGCGGGCACAAGGCGACCTGGTGCACCTGATCAGGACGCGCCACAGCCCGGCCGCGTCGCTGCCGCTGACCACGACCCGGACCGAGCGCGGACCCTCCGGGCTGGACGCACTGCAGACCCTCCAACGTGCCGCCCGGCCACCGCTGCAGGTGGACACCCTCATCGAGACCCGCGCCGGGCACAGCTACCGCACGTGGCGCCCGGAGCTCCCGACCGTGCTGGCCTGGCTGACCTCCCACCTGCACCCCCCGCGCACCGCGACAGGCTGAGACTCCTTCGTACGCCGGGCCCCGTGCAGCTCACGCCTGTGGCGTCGAGAACATCCCTTGACCCCGGCCCTGTCGGGTGCAGGACTCACGTCATGGGGAACGCGGTGTCGGCGGTCGGGGTCCGTGTTCGAAGAGGTGGTCGGCAGGTGCTTCGTGATGTGTCAG
>JAYTHS010000480.1:0-26411 GCA_043732345.1 Frankiales bacterium
TCAGCTGGCGGCGCGCCGCCGAGGAAGGGGAAACGCATGAGCTCCGAGGACCTGCTCGACCGGCACCGGGCCGTCATGCCGGCGTGGCTGGCGCTCTACTACGACCGCCCGCTCGAGCTCGTGTCCGGCTCGGGCAGCCGGGTCACCGACAGCGAGGGCACCACTTACCTGGACTTCTTTGCGGGAATCCTGACCAACATGCTCGGCTACGACCCGGCCGAGGTGCGCGAGGCAGTGCAGGAGCAGATCGGTCGGGGGGTCGTGCACACCTCGACCCTCTACCTGCTGCGGGCACAGGTCGAGCTGGCCGAGCGCATCGCGACCCTGTCCGGCATCCCGGACGCAAAAGTGTTCTTCACCAGCTCCGGGACCGAGGCGAACGAGGCCGCGCTGCTGCTCGCGACGACCTTCCGACGCAGCAACTCGGTCATCGCGCTGCGCAACAGCTACCACGGCCGGACCTTCGCGACGACCGCGGTCACCGGCAACCGCGGGTGGTCGGCGTCCAGCCTGTCGCCCCTGCAGGTGACCTACGCCCAGGGCGGCTACCGCTTCCGCAGCTCGTTCCGCGAGCTCGACGACGCCGCATACATCGCCGCCTGCGTCCGCGACCTGCGCGAGCTGCTGGACACCACGACGGCGGGCGACGTCGCGTGCATGATCGCCGAACCGGTGCAGGGGGTCGGCGGCTTCGCCGTCCCACCGGACGGGCTGTTCGCGGCGTACAAGCAGGTCCTCGACGAGCGCGGCATCCTTTTCGTCTCCGACGAGGTGCAGACCGGCTGGGGTCGTACCGGAGAGCACTTCTGGGGCATCGGAGCGCACGGCATCGTGCCCGACGCGATGACCTTCGCGAAGGGCCTCGCCGGGGGCTACGCGATCGGCGGGGTCGTTGCCCGCGGTGACCTGATGGACTGCCTGAGCGCCAACTCCATCTCGACGTTCGGCGGCAACCCGGTGTCGACCGTGGCCGCCGGCGCGGTGCTCGACGTCGTGCTGTCACGCGACCTGCAGGGCAACGCCGCCAAGCTCGGGGCGACCCTGCTCACCGGGTTGCGTGACGTCGCCGAGCATTGCCCGCTCATCGGGGAGGTCCGCGGCAAGGGGCTGATGATCGGCATCGAGCTGGTAGGGCCGGACGGCTACGCACCCGACGCCCCAGCCGCGGCCCGAGTGCTGGAGGAGACGCGCGCGCGGGGGCTGCTCGTCGGCAAGGGCGGGCTGTATGGCAACGTGCTCCGCCTCGCGCCGCCTCTGAACCTCAGCCAGGAGGAGGCCGACGAGGGCTTGGAGATCCTCACCGCCTCGCTCGAGACGGTGGACCGGGAACGCCGATCGTGACGGCTCGCCTCTCGCACTGGATCGACGGCTGCCCCTGGGAAGGACCCTTGGACCGGACGGCGGAGGTGACCGACCCGGCGACAGGTCAGGTGACCGGCCACGTCGACCTCGCCTCCGTCGCGGACGTGGACACCGCTGTCGCCTCCGCGTCCCGGGCGTTCGCCACCTGGCGGACGACGTCGCTGTCCCGGCGCAGCGCCGTGCTGTTCGCCTTCCGGGAGCTGCTCGCCTCGCACGTTGACGAGGTGGCCGCGGCCATCACCGCTGAGCACGGCAAGGTGCTGGCCGACGCCGCCGGCGAGGTGGTGCGCGGGCTGGAGGTCGTCGAGTTCGCGTGCGGGATCCCGCACCTGCTCAAGGGTGGCTTCTCGAGCGAGGTCTCCACGGGCATCGACGTGCACTCGCTGCGCCAGCCGCTCGGGGTCGTGGCGATCATCTCGCCGTTCAACTTCCCCGCGATGGTGCCCATGTGGTTCTTCCCGCTCGCCATCGCCTGCGGCAACACCGTCGTGCTGAAGCCGAGCGAGAAGGACCCGTCCGCGTCGCTGCTGCTGGCCCGGCTGTGGGAGCAGGCCGGGCTCCCGGCCGGAGTGTTCAACGTCCTTCAGGGCGATGCGATCGCCGTCAACCGGCTGCTCGAGCACCCGGACGTCCGGGCCGTCTCCTTCGTCGGCTCCACCCCGGTCGCCCGCCACGTGCACAGCACGGCTTCTGCGCTGGGCAAGCGGGTACAGGCCCTCGGCGGGGCGAAGAACCACATGGTCGTGCTGCCGGACGCCGACCTCGAGCTCGCCGCAGACGCAGCCGTCAATGCAGGCTTCGGCTCGGCCGGTGAACGCTGCATGGCAATCTCCGCTCTGGTCGCGGTCGAGCCCGTCGCCGACGCGCTGCTCCCGATGATCGAGGAGCGCATCGCGAAGCTCCGGACGGGTGACGGGCGGCACGGTGCCGACATGGGGCCACTGGTCACGCGGGAGCACCGGGACCGGGTCGCCGGCTACGTCGGTGCTGCGGCGTCCGATGGCGCCGACCTGCGCGTCGACGGTCGCCTCGTGCAGCCCGACGGCGACGCGAATGGGTTCTGGCTGGGTCCGACGCTGGTCGACCGGGTCGACCCGACGATGTCGGTCTACCGCGACGAGGTGTTCGGCCCCGTCCTGTCGGTGCTGCGCGTCCCGTCGTACGACGCGGCCCTCGAGCTGGTCAACGCCAACCCGTACGGCAACGGCACCGCCCTGTTCACGCGGGACGGCGGTGCGGCCCGGCGGTTCATCGCCGAGGTCGAGGTCGGCATGGTGGGGGTCAACGTGCCGATCCCGGTGCCCATGGCCTACTACTCCTTCGGCGGGTGGAAGGCCTCGCTGTTCGGCGACACGCACGCCCACGGGACCGAGGGTGTCCACTTCTATACCCGGAGCAAGGTCGTCACGACGCGCTGGCCGGACCCGTCGGCCGGTGGCATCGACCTCGGCTTCCCCCGCAACGCATGACCACGGCTCCTGATCTCGTCCTGTCCGGCGGGCCGGTCTGGACCGGGGATCCCCTGCAGCCCTGGTGCACAGCCATCGCCGTCACGCGCGGGATCATCACCGCGGTCGGTGGGGACGACGACGTCCGGGAGCTGGCCGGACCAGGCACCGAGCTCGTCGACCTGGCCGGACGGTTCCTGCAGCCCGGCTTCCAGGACGCCCACGTGCACCCGGTCTCTGCCGGGCTGGCCATGCGCTCGTGCGACCTCAGCGCCCTGTGCGACGCGCAGGCGCACCTTACCGCGATCGCGGCCTACGCCGACCAGCATCGCGAGCTGTCCTGGGTGCTGGGCGGCGGATGGTCCTTCCCCGACTTCGACGGGCTCCCCCGCCGCGAGCAGCTGGACGCGGTCGTCCCCGACCGGCCGGCCTACCTGCAGGTCAGCGACGGGCACAGCGCGTGGGTCAACAGCCGGGCGCTGGAGCTCGCCGGCGTCGACGAGCAGACCCCCGACCCGCCCGGGGGCCGCATCGAGCGCGACGGGCAGGGCCGCCCGACCGGGGTGCTGCACGAGCAGGCGATGGCCCTGGTGGGCGACCTCGCTCCCGATCCGACCGCGGCCGACAAGCTGGTGGCGCTCGAGCTCGCCCAGGCCCACCTGCACGGGCTGGGCATCACCGCCTGGCAGGACGCCATCGTCGGTCGCTACGGCGGCTGGCAGGACCAGTACGACACCTACGTCGAGGCCGGGCACAGCGGCGTGCTCACGGCGCGGGTCCGGGGGGCGCTCTGGTGGGACCGCACCCGGGGCCTCGAGCAGGTCGAGGACCTGCTGGCCCGGCGGGAGGGCGGCACGGCAGGGCGGTTCACCGCCGGCACCGTGAAGATCATGCAGGACGGCATCCCGGAGAACTTCACGGCCGCGATGTCCTCGCCCTACCTTGATGCCTGCGGGTGCAGCACCACCAACGCGGGGCTGTCGATGGTGGAGCCAGGCCTACTCACCGAGGCGGTCGGCAGACTGGCGTCGCTGGGATTCCAGCTGCACTTCCACGCGATCGGCGACCGGGCGGTCACGGAGGTCCTCGACGCGCTGGAGGCTGCGGGCGACCACGGGGACCTGCGTCACCACGTCGCGCACCTGCAGGTCGTCCGTCCGACCGAGGTCGAGCGGTTCCGGCGGCTCGGCGTGACCGCCAACCTGCAGCCGCTGTGGGCTGCCCACGACCCGCAGATGGACGAGCTGTGCGTGCCGTTCCTCGGACCGGAGCGGGCCGCCTGGCAGTACCCGTTCGCCGACCTGCTGACAGCGGGCACCCACCTCGCCGCCGGCAGCGACTGGCCGGTGTCCTCGCCCGACCCGTGGCGCGGCATCTCAGTCGCGGTCAACCGCGTCGTCCCCGGCGCACCGGCCGGGACACCGGTGTTCCTGCCGGCCCAGCGCCTCCCGCTGGCCGCGGCGCTGTCGGCGTACACCTCAGGGTCGGCACGGGTCAACCACCTCGACGACACCGGCACGATCCGGGTCGGCGCCCTGGCCGACCTGGCGGTGCTCGACCGCAACCCGTTCGACGCGGCCCCCGAGGACCTCTGGCAGACCACGGTCGTGTCGACCTTCGTGGAGGGGCAACGCGTGCACCCGGCGCCGGCGCTGTGACCGCCACGCACGACTTCTTCGCCGCCCCGGACCTGGTGCGACCGGATGTGACGGTCGAGCAGGCACAGGCGGTCGTCCTGCAGGAGTACGGCCTGACCGCGGACGTCGTCGAGCTGGGCAGCCAGCAGGAGCGCACCTTCGATGTCCGGACCGCACAGGGCCGGTACGTCTTGAAGGTGGCCAACCCGGCTTTCTCCGACGACGAGGTCGCTGCGCAGGACGCCGCGATGGCCCACGTCACCGAGCGGGCGCCCGACCTGCAGCTCCCCCGCACCGTGCCGTGCCTGGCGGGTGGGCTCGTCGCACCGATCGGCTCGCTGCGGGCCCGGCTGCTCACCTACGTGCCCGGCTCCCCCCTGGCGGACCAGGACTTCCTGGCGCGGGTCGTGTGCGAGCGGCTCGGCTCGCTGGCCGGTGCCGTGACGGCCGCCCTGACCGATCTCGAGGCCCCCGGCCTGGATCGCGTCCTGCAGTGGGACGTGCGCCACGCCCGGCAGGTCTGCGACCTGCTCGCTCCCCACCTGGGTGACGTCGGTCGTCGCCACGCCCTGCTGCGGGCCGTCGGGCAGGCCTGCGACCGGCTCGACGCGCTGTCGACCGACCTGCGGGTTCAGCCCGTGCACGGCGACGTGACGGATGACAACGTCGTCTGCCGCCGAGACGCCGACGGCCGGGCCGAGCCCACAGGCGTCATCGACTTCGGCGACGTCGGCCTGGGCTGGGTCGTCGGCGACCTGGCCGCCACGTGCACCTCCGTCCTGCACCACGACCCAGACCGTCCGCTCGCCGTCCTGGACGTCGTCCGCGGCTACGCCCGCCGGATGCCCCCGACGGAGCCGGAGGTCGAGGCGCTCTGGCCGGCGATCGTCGCGCGGGCGGCGGTGCTCGCCGTCAGTGGGGTCCACCAGGGGATCATCGACCCAGGCAACGCCTACGCCGTCAACGCGCAGGAGCGCGAGTGGCAGATGCTCAGCGCCGCCGTACAGCTGCCGGCAGAGGTGGCCACCGCCGCCCTGCGCGACCTGCTCGGCCTGCCGCCCCGTCTCGTGGCCATCGGCGCCCTGCTGCCCCTGCTGACCGGGCTCAGTGACATCGAGGTGCTCGACCTGTCGACGACGAGCCCGCTCCTGCACGACGGCGACTGGCTCGCACCCGACGCCGAGACGACGCTCACCGCGCACCGACCCGGCGCGACGCGCTACGGCGAACCCCGGCTCACCCGGACGGTCCTGGACAGCCGGGAGGTCCCCCGCACGGTGGCGCTGGGCATCGAGCTGCGGCTCGTGGCGCCGACCCCCGTGCGAGCTCCATTCGCCGGTCGCGTGAGGGACGTCGGCGACGCCGTCGTGCTCGCCGGCGCCGAGGTGGACCTGTGGCTCACCGGCCTCCAACCGGGTCCCCGCGGCGACGTGGCTGCCAGCGACCTGCTGGGCAGCGCCGAGCGGCTGACCGTTCAGCTCTGCACGGCGCGGGGGCACCGTCCGCCGGCGTTCGCCCGACCGGACGAGGCCGCCGCCTGGCGCGTGGTCTGCCCCGACCCCTCAGCACTGGTCGGCCTCGAGCTGTCGGGGGTCCCGGCGAGCGCGGCCGACGTGCTCACCCGCCGCGGCGCTGCCCTCGCCGGGGTCCAGGAGCACTACTACGCCGCGCCACCCCGGATCGAGCGCGGCTGGCGGCACCACCTCATGGACACCGACGGGCGCACCTACCTCGATGCCGTCAACAACGTCGCGAGCATCGGGCACGCCCACCCGCGGCTGACCCGGGCTGTCGCCCGGCAGTGGGAGCTGCTCAACACCAACTCCCGCTTCCACTACGCCTCTCTCGCGGACTTCTCCGCCCGGCTGGCCGACCTGCTGCCGGACCCGCTAGACACCGTCTTCCTCGTCAACAGCGGCTCCGAGGCGGTCGACCTGGCGCTGCGTCTGGCCACGACGTTCACGGGCCGCGAGGACGTCCTGTGCGTCGCCGAGGGCTACCACGGCTGGACGGTCGCCTCCGACGCCGTGTCGACGTCAGTCGCCGACAACCCGAGCGCGCTGACCACCCGCCCGGCCTGGGTCCATCCGCTGCCCGCCCCCAACCCCTACCGGGGCGCGCACCGCGGGCGCGACGCCGGGCCGCTGTACGTCGCCGAGGCCCTCGAGCTGGTCCGCCAGGTCGAGCGGCCCGCCGCCGTGCTCTGCGAGGCCTTCTACGGCAACGCCGGCGGCATCCCGCTGCCGGACGGCTACCTCCCCGCGGTCTACGACGCCGTGCGCGCGGCGGGCGGCCTGTGCATCGCTGACGAGGTGCAGGTCGGCTACGGCCGGCTCGGCGCGTCGTTCTGGGGCTTCCAGCAGCAGGGCGTCGTCCCGGACATCGTCACCGTCGCGAAGGCGATGGGCAACGGACACCCACTGGGCGCCGTCATCACCCGTCGCGACGTCGCGGACGCGTTCGCCGACAACGGTTACTTCTTCTCCTCCGCCGGCGGCAGCCCGGTGAGCTGCGCGGTGGGCATGACCGTCCTGGACGTGATCGAGCAGGAGCACCTGCAGGACAACGCCGTACGCGTCGGAACGCACCTGCGGGCCCGGTTCGAGGAGCTGGCGACCAGGGCGCCGCTCATCGGCGCCGTCCACGGTCTGGGTCTCTACCTCGGGGTCGAGCTGGTGCGGGACCGCAAGACCCTGGAGCCCGCGACGCAAGAGACAGCGGCGATCTGCGAGCGGCTGCTGCAGCTCGGTGTGGTCCTGCAGGCGACGGGCGACCGGCTCAACGTGCTCAAGATCAAGCCCCCGCTGTGCCTCACCCTCGAGAGCGCCGACTTCTTCGTCGACACGATCGCCGAGGTGCTGCTGCGCGGCTGGTGACGGCTCAGGGCGGGACGTCGAGGCCGATCGTCTGCCCGCCGTCCACGACCAGGTGGTGACCGGTGATCCAGGCGGCGTCGTCGGACACCAGGAACGCGACGGCCGCCGCCACGTCCTGCGGCGTACCGAACCGGCGGGTCGGGATGTGGTCGAGATACCACGCTGCAGCCGCGGGGTCGTCGACCGTCGAGCTGGTCATGTCCGTCCGCACAAGCCCCGGCCCGACCGCGTTGACGCAGACCCCGCTCGCGGCCAGCTCGAGCGCGGCCGCCCGCGCCAGGCCCACGACACCGGCCTTCGAGACGTTGTACGTCGCAGAGCCCGCCTCCGGGGCGTGGGCGTTCGTCGAGGCGACCAGCACGATGCGCCCGCCGACCCCGCCGACCCCGCCGCGCCCCGTCGCACCGCCGACCATGACCCGCGCCGCCACCTGGGTGAGCAGGAACGCCCCGCGCAGGTTCACGTCGAGCACCGCGTCCCAGTCCTCGTCCGTGACGTCGAGCAGCCGGGCAGGGCGCTCGACGCCGGCGTTGGCGACGGCAAGGTCGAGCCGCCCGAACGTGGTCAGGCAGGTCTGGACGGCGTCCTGCACGTCCGCGCGCACGGCTGCGTCGGAGACCAGCACCCGCACCCGGTCGCCGGCGGCCAGCAGCTCGGCCGCCCGGTCCGCGCCCTGCGCGGAGGTCGACGTGACGACCAGTCGCGCGCCCTCGTCCAGTAGCCGACGCGCGATCGCCAGCCCGATGCCGCGGCTCCCCCCGGTGACCACGCCCGCCCACCCGGCGAGGCGGCCCGGACCCGCGTCAGCGCCGGGCACCGATGGGCTCCCCGGACACCCGCTGGGCCAGCCACACCGGCACCACCGACAGCAGGATCAGCGCCGCCGCCACGACGTTGACGACCGGACCCTGGTTGGGCCGGAACAGGTTGCCGAAGATCCACAGCGGCAGCGTCTGCACCCCCGGGGCCGACGTGAAGGTCGTCACGATGATCTCGTCGAAGGACAGCGCGAACGCCAGCAGACCACCGGCCAGCAGGGCGGAGCGCAGCAGCGGGAACGTCACGTGACGAAAGGTCTGCCACACACCGGCGCCGAGGTCCATCGACGCCTCCTCCAAGGTCCCACCGAGCCGCCGAAGGCGGGCCAGCGCGTTGTTGTAGACCAGGACCACGCAGAACGTCGAGTGCCCGATGATGATGGTCAGCAGCCCGAACGCTGCTCCGGCCACCCGGAAGGCGTTGTTGAGCGCGATCCCCGTGACGATGCCCGGCAGCGCGATGGGCAGCAGCAGCAGGAACGACACGGTCTCCCGCCCGAACCACCGGTAGCGCGAGACCGCGAAGGCCGCCATGGTCCCCAGGAGCAGCGCGATCGTGGTCGCGCCAACCCCGGCGAGCACACTGGTCCGCAGGGCGCTGCGGGCGCCCTCGCTGGCCGCGGCGAGCGACCACCAGTGCGTCGTGAAGCTGGTCGGTGGCCAGCTGAAGGTCCGCGAGCTGTTGAAGCTGTTGACCAGGACGACAGCCAGCGGCACATAGATGACGAGCAGGCCGAGCGCCATCACGGCCGCGAGCACCCGGCGGCTCAGGGTCGTCGGCATCAGAGCTCCTCGAGCGCGCCGGTACGACGGACGGCCACCAGGTAGCCGACCATCACCAGGATCGGGAAGAACGCAGCAGCCGAGGCGAACGGGAGGTTCCCACCGGTCGTGATGTTGTCGTAGATGACGTTGCTGGCGAGCTGCGTCGCACCACCCACGATCTTCACGGTGATGTAGTCGCCCAGCGACAGCGAGAACGTGAAGATTGAGCCGGCCACCAGGGCGGGGAACAGCAGCGGCAGCACGACGGACCGGAACGTCCGGCCGGCCCGCGCCCCCTGGTCCGCCGACGCCTCGAGCAGGGAGTCCGGGATCCGCTCCAGCCCGGCGTACAGCGGCAGCACCATGAACGGCAGCCACAGGTAGGACAGCACGATCACGGTGGCCACCAGACCGAAACCCGGGCCGTGCACGTGCACCGGTGCGAGCAGCCACTCGACGACACCGCCCTTGGCGAGCATCACCCGCCAGGCGTAGGCCTTGACGAGGTAGGACGCCCACAGCGGGGTGAGGACGGCGACCACGAGCAAGCGTCGCAGCCGGGGCTGCGCGACCTTCGCCATGAAGTAGGCCATCGGCAGGGCGACCAGCGTGTCGACGACCGTCACCAGCGCCGCGACGCCCAGCGACCGCACGGCGATCGTCCGGTAGACCGGCAGCGTCACCAGTGCCCGGAAGTTCGCCAGGGTCGTCCGGTGCTCGACGGCGCCGGTGAAGTCGTTCGTCGTCCAGAACGCAGCCGCCAGCATCGCGGCGAGCGAGCCGAGGTAGGCGACGACGATCCACAGGCCGGGGAGTGAGAGCAGGCCGAGCAGCCGGGCAGTGCTGTGCCGGTGCAGCCAGGAGGACGCCGACCGCGCCCGCGACGAGGCGGGCGCGACCGGCAGGGGAAGGGCGGTCACGGCATCAGCCCTTGATCGCCGTCCACTCCTGGGTCCACGTGGCGTAGTCCGTGCAGACGTTGCCGCGGCCGTCCAGGCAGTTCTTGGTCGGGGTGGTCCAGTAGTAGATCCGGTCGGAGTAGGCCTTGTCCGCGGCGTGGTAGGTCGTGCAGAACGCCTTGTCCGACGTCTCCTTGCACGCCAGCGACTGTGCGGGCGCCTCGCCGAACCACTCGGCCACCTGGGCGTTGGTCTTCGCCGAGGTGATCCAGTCCATCCACTTGTACATGCAGTTCGGGTGCTTGGCCTTCGCCGCGACCATCCAGGTGTCCGACCAGCCGGTCGCGCCCTCCTCCGGGATGACCGCCTGGACGGTCGCCTTCTTGTCCGACGCCACGAGGTTGGCGATGACCTGCCAGGTCGTGCCGATGACGCTGTTGCCGGACTCGAAGGCCTGGACCTCCTTGGTGTAGTCCGACCAGTACTCACCGACATTTGCACGCTGCGCCTTGAGCAGGACGACGGCCGCGTCGAGCTGCTTGCGGTCCAGGGCGTAGGGGTTCTTGATGCCGAGCTCGGGCTTGTGCCGCATCAGGTAGAGCGCCGCGTCGGCGATGTAGATGGGTGAGTCGTAGCCTGTGACCTTGCCCTTGTACGGCGAGGCGGGGTCGAAGACGGCCGACCAGGACGTCGGAGACGGCGACACGACCTTGGTGTTCCACATCAGCAGGTTGGCGCCCCAGCCGTGCGGGATGCCGTACATCTGGCCGTTCACGGAGTTCCACGGGCGCTTCTTCAGGAAGTCCTGGATCGTTGCGTAGTTGGGGACCAGCGCGGTGTTCACGGGGGCGACGAGGCCCCCGTAGATCATCCGGAGCGTGGCGTCACCGGAGGCGGAAACCCCGTCGTACTGGCCGGACTTCATCAGCGTCACCATCTCGTCGGAGGTGTTGCCGATCTTGTCGTTGACCTTGCAGCCGGTCGCCTTCTCGAACGGGTGCACCCAGTCGACGGTCTTGTCGTTGGTGCCGTCCTCGGCGTAGCCCGCCCAGTTGACGAGGTCGAGCTGGCCCTCACCCGGGCCGACCGACGCCAGTGTGGCGACCTTCGGCAGGGACGGGCCATGGGCGGTCTTGCTCGACGTGGAGCCGCCACCGCAGCCTGCGAGCAGCAGCACTCCCGTGACGAGCAGCGCCGGAACGCCTGCCCTGGATCGCATCGACATTGGTGCCTTCCCTTCTGCGGTTGCGGACCGGCGTCAGCCGACCCGTCGTACTGCGTCCTGCTGCCAGAGCACGTCCACCCGGTCGCCGCGGCGGCCGTCGGTCGGCGCCGCGCCGTCGGCCGGTGAGGTGACGACCCACGTGGGTCCGGCGTCGAGCGTCACGACGCGGCGGACCACCGGGCCCGCGAACACCACGTCCAGCACGGTGCCGGGCGCGCACTGCAGGCCCTGTCGGTGCCGGTCGCCGCTCGGGACGACCTGCAGTCGCTCGGGGCGTACGGCGAACTCGCCGTCGGCCCCGAACAGCGCCAGCGCCTGCTCCCCAGACGCCGCGTTGGACGTGCCGATGAAGTCGGCCACGAAGGCCGTGGCCGGACGGTCGTAGATGTCCTCCGGCGTACCGACCTGCTCGAGGCGGCCGTCGCGGAAGACGGCGATCCGGTCGGCCATCGTCAGGGCCTCGTCTTGGTCGTGCGTGACGAAGACGAAGGTGATGCCGACCTCACGCTGCAGCTGCTTCAGCTCGACCTGCATCTCCTCGCGCAGCTTGCGGTCCAGGGCCCCGAGCGGCTCGTCCAGCAGCAGGACCTGCGGCCGGTTGACCAGCGCCCGGGCCAGCGCCACCCGCTGCCGCTGGCCCCCGGAGAGCTGGGCCGGCCGCCGGGCGCCATAGCTGCCGAGGCGGACCGTGTCGAGCGCCTCCCGGACCCGGTCCCGGCGCTCGGTCTTCGGGACGCGCCGCACCATCAGGCCGTAGCCGACGTTCTGCTCGACCGTCATGTGCGGGAACAGCGCATAGTCCTGGAAGACGGTGTTGACCGGCCGCTCGAACGGCGCGTCCCGGGTCACGTCCCGGCCGGCCAGCTCGACGGTGCCGGATGTCGGCTGCTCGAACCCGGCGACCATCCGCAAGCAGGTCGTCTTGCCCGAGCCGGAGGGACCGAGCAGCGCGAAGAACTCGCCGCGACCGACCTCCAGCGTCAGCTCGTCCACGGCGACAACGTCACCGAAACGCTTGGACACCGAGCGCAGTGCGACGTCCGGCGCAACGGCAGACACCGTGGCATCGGCCGGGTCCCGCTCGGACAGCTCGGTCACGAGCGGAACGTAGCGCCTCTGCGACGGATCGAGCAGCATCTTGCGAGATCTGCTGCCGATTCACGGCTGCACGAGGTCGCCGACCGTTGACATCGTAGAGATCGCGTGGCCATGCTGCCGTCCTCGGACCCCAGGGGGCAGCATGGCCAGGAGCGAGCTCGGACGAGCACTGCGACGGCTGGCGGAGGAGCACCGCGCCGCAGACGCCCTCGGGCTGACCGCCGAGCAGGTGCACGCACTGCCCCCGGACCAGGTGCGCCTCGCGCTGTCGCGCCGTGACCTGCTGCGGGGCGCGGCCGTGGTCGCCGCGGGGATGACCGTCTCGGCGACGCTCCCAGCCCGGCCGGCGCGAGCTGCTGGCGCGCCTCGGGTCGTGGTCGTCGGTGCCGGCATCAGCGGCCTCGCAGCAGCACTGCGGCTGCAGGACAGCGGCGTGAGCAGCACCGTCTACGAGGCCAACACCCGCATCGGCGGGCGCATGTTCTCCAGGACGTCCTGGGCCGACGGCCAGGTGTCGGAATGGGGCGGCGAGCTCATCGACACCGGCCACAAGACGGTCCAGACCCTGGCCCGCCGCTTCGGCCTCCAGCTCGACGACCTCGTCGGCGCCGAGCCGAACGGCTCCGAGCCGACCTACTCCTTCGGCGGGGCGTACTACCCCTACAAGACCGCGAGCAGCGACTTTTCGGCCGTCCACAACGCGGTGCAGAAGGACGGGCAGACGTTCACCTGGCCGGTCACGTACGGCAGCACCGACACCGGCGGCATCGCGCTGTCGGACCTCAGCCTCTACGACTGGATCGAGACCCGCGTGCCCGGCGGGCACGGCTCGCCGATGGGCGAGCTCCTCGACCTCGCCTACACCATCGAGTACGGCGGGCAGACCAGCGACCAGACCGCGCTGAACCTGCTCGGGCTGCTGGGCTACCAGCCGAGCCCGGGCAACGTCAGCATCTTCGGACTGTCCGACGAGCGCTACCACGTCCGCGGGGGCAACCAGCAGCTCCCAGCCAGGATGGCGGCGGCCCTCACCACCCCGGTGCGGACCGGCTGGCAGCTGACCGCCCTGGCCGCCAACAGCGACGGCACGCAGACGCTGACCTTCACGGTGGCCGGCAGGACCACGACCGTCCTCGCCGACCACACCGTGCTCGCCCTCCCGCTCGGGGTCCTGCAGCGCCTCAACCTCACCCGCGCCGGCTTCGACAGGACCAAATCCGACCAGATCGCAACCATGCGGATGGGCCGCAACTGCAAGCTCAACGTGCAGTTCTCCGGCCGCGGGTGGAACACGACCGGCCCATGGCCGGGCATCTCCACGGGTGAGACCTACTCCGACACGGGCTACCAGAACACGTGGGACGTGACCCGGGCGCAGCCGGGGGCTTCCGGGATCCTCGTCAACTACACCGGGGGCACCCTCGCCGGCTCGTTCAACCCCGACACGCCGTTCACGACCCAGTCCAGCCCGCAGACCGTCGGGTGGGTGAAGACGTTCCTGGCGCAGCTCGAGCCGGTCCTGCCCGGGGTCCGCCAGACGTGGAACGGCCAGGCCACCATGGCGGCCTGGCACGTGAACCCCTGGTCCTACGGTGCCTACTCCTACTGGCCGGTCGGCTACTGCCACCGGTACGCCGGGTACGAGCGGGTGCGGCAGGGCAACGTCCACTTCGCGGGCGAGCACTGCTCGATCGACTTCCAGGGCTACATGGAGGGCGGGGCCGTCGAGGGCCAGCGTGCCGGGGCCGAGGTGCTCGGCGACCTCGGCCTGAAGTAGCCGAGGCCCGCCAGGGCTACGGCTGGAAGGTCGGGCTGCGGGCGGACGGCAGTCGGATCTAACTCACGGTGGGCTCCTTGGCGCCACGCAGCCTGAGGCGGTTCGAGGCACCGGCGCTGACCAACTCCGTCACCGGCCCGTCCTACTTCGGCTGGAGTCGGGCCGCCCCGTCGACGCGGACGACCTCGCCGTTGGCGTAGGAGTTCGTCAGCAGCTCGAGGATCATCGTGGCCAACTCGTCGGAGCGGCCGAGCCGCTTAGGGAAGACCACGTCCCGCTTGAGGCTGTCCTTGAAGGCCTCGGACGCCGGGCCGGTGCCGTAGATCGGGGTGTCGAACAGCCCCGGCGCCACGCAGTTCAGGCGGACGCCCACGGCAGCCAGGTCGCGCGCCACCGGCAGGGTCATGCCGACGACGCCGCCCTTGCTCGCGGAGTAGGCGGCCTGCCCGATCTGCCCGTCGAAGGCCGCGACGCTGGCCAGCGTGACGATGGCGCCGCGCGCGCCGTCCTCGTCGACCGAGTCCAACCGGCCCATGGCCGTGGCCGCCAGCCGCACGCAGTTGAAGGTGCCCACCAGGTTCACCTGCAGGACCTTGACGAAGGCGTCGAGGTCGTGGGCGGAGTCGTAGCCTCCGCCGCGCCCGACGGTCCGCGTGGCCCAGCCGATCCCGGCCGCGCAGACCAGCGTGCGCAGCGGGGCCAACGCACCTGCCTCGTCGAGGGCCGCAATGATGGCCTCGGTGTCGGTCACGTCGGCTCGGACGTATCGCCCACCGATCTCGCCGGCGACCTGCAGGCCACGCTCGTCGTTCAGGTCGACCACGACGACGGCGGCGCCGCGCGCGGAGAGCTGGCGTGCCGCGGCCTCCCCCAAGCCGGAGGCCCCTCCGGTGACGACGGACGAGGTGCCGGACAGCTCGAGCACGGTCTCTCCAAAAGGGTGCGGTACGCGGGACATCATCCTGTCAGGCGACCGGGCCGGCTCCAGACGGGCCCGCCGAGAACCGAAGCAGCTGTGGTGACTGCTCCACGCCTCGGCAAACCCACCCCGCGGCGTCGTCGCCTCACGCTGACGACCGCGGCGCTCACCGCGACGGTGCTGGGCGCCCTGGGAGGTGCAGCACCCGCTCCCGCGGCGGCGACCACGGTCGCCCTGGGTCCCAGAGTCACGATGGGTCCCACAGTCATGATGGGTCCCGCGACCACCACGGCCCCGCCGCTGCCCGTGCCGCCGGCCGGGAGGGCCGCGACCAGCCTGGAGGACGGCACGACGTACACCCCCTCGAACACCTGCGACCCGCACCTCAAGCCGGGCGTCACGATGTTCGCCGCCCTAGTCCTGGCCACCTACCCGGGTACCGGGACCGCGAGCGGCGCCCGGCGCTGCCTCGTCGAGTCGATGGTCAGCGAGCACACCGACGGCCGCGCGTGGGACTGGAGCGTGTCGGTCAGCAACGTCACGCAGGCCCGACAGGCCAGCTCGCTGCTGACCTGGCTGCTGAAGACCGACGCCGCCGGGCGCCGGGCCGCGAACGCCCGCCGCCTCGGCATCATGTACATCATCTGGAACAAGCGGATCTTCGGCCTGTACGACGTCGCCGGCGGCTGGAAGGCCTACGCCTGCATCGGCGTCACCGCATGCCACCAGGACCACCTGCACCTCAGCTTCAACTGGGCCGGCGCGCGCGGCGTCACGTCCTACTGGACCGGGCGCGCGGGTCCCGTCGACCACGGCCCCTGCCAGCTGCCCGGCCGCATGTTCGCGACCCCGACGAACCTTGCCCGGACCACCCCGTGCCCGACCGGCGGACGGCTGGCGGCGACCGACCCGCTCGTCACCGCACTGCGCAGCCACCCCGACACGGTCCTCACGGCGACCTCGACCGGGACGGCCGTCGCCACCATCCAGCGCGCCCTGGGAGGCGTCGGTGCGAGCGGCACGATGACGCAGACGACATGCGACGAGATCATCACCTACCAGCGCCGGCGACACCTGCCCGCGACCGGGACAGTGACCCGCGCCATGCGGGCCGATCTCGTCACGACGCTGACCGGCGGCGCCGCAAAGCTCTGACCCGCCGGGCAGCCGACGCCTCGGCTCAGCGTGCCGATCGCGCTCCCCGTTGTACGCGCGCGACGGAGAGCACGTTCGCTAGAGCGCTCCGAGCCGCAGCTGCTCGATGATGTGCTCGGCCTGGCGGACCGCCAGCGCCACGATCGTCAGCGTCGGGTTGGCTGCCGCACCGGTCGTGAAGACCGAGCCGTCGCTGACAAACAGGTTGGGCACGTCGTGGGCCCGGCCGTAGGCGTTGAGCACCCCGTCCTCGGGTTTGGCGCTCATGCGGGTGGTCCCCATGTTGTGCGTCGCCGGGTAGGGCGGGGTAGCGGTGACGCCGACCGCCCCGACCGAGCGGTAGAGCTCGGCGGTGTGCTCGTGCGCGTAGGTGCGCATCGCGACGTCGTTGGGGTGGTCGTCGAAGTTGAGGTTCGGGACCGGCAGGCCGTGCTGGTCCTTGACGTCGGTGTTGAGGGTGACCCGGTTGGTCGACTGGGGCATGTCCTCCCCGACGATCCACAGCCCAGCAGTGTTCTCGTAGCCGTCGAGGATCTCGGTGAACCCCGGCCCCCACGCGCCCGGGTCGGCGAACGCGGCCAGGAACGCCGGACCCAGCGAGAGGGTTTCCATGTAGTAACCCCCGACGAAGCCGCGCTCCGCGCGCAGCCCCGCCTCGTCCGCCACGATCCCGGCCATCGTCTCGCCGCGGTACATGTGCACCGGCTGCTCGAAGCGGGCGTAGCTCGAGCCTGTCAGGTGGCGCATGTAGTTGCGACCCACCTGGCCGGAGGAGTTCGCCAGACCGTCGGGGAACTGCGGTGACCCGGACAGCAGGAGCAGCCGGGCGGTCTCGATCGCCCCGCCCGCCACGCAGACGACCCGGGCGGCCTGCCGCTTGAGGACACCGCCCTCGAAGTACAGGACACCGTCAGCCTTCCCGGCCCTGTCGTGGCTGATCTGGGCGACGTGGCAGTCCGCGCGCAGGTCCAGGTTGCCGGTCTTCTCGGCCTTGGGCAGCTCGGCGACCAGCGTCGACCACTTGGCGCCGGTCTTGTCGCCCTGGAAGTTGAAGCCGTCCTGGTTGGTCGCGGGGCGTCCGTCGTACGGCGTCGCGTTGGTGGCGTAGGGGCCGGTGGCGTACTGCTGGTAGCCGACCTTCTGGGCGCCGTTCGCGAGCACCTTGTAGTTGTTGTTCGCCGGCAGCGGGGGTCGGCCGTGTCGGTGCGTGACACCCATACGGATCTCGGCGTTGTCGTAGTACGGCTCCATCTCCTGCAGGGTGACGGGCCAATCGAGCAGCGAGGCCCCATCGACGTCGCCGTACGTCGTCCTGGTCTTGAACTCGTAGTCCTTCAAGCGCGGGCAGGCACCCGCCCAGTGCGTCGAGGTGCCACCGACGGCCTTGACCGTCCAGGCAGGCAGGTTGGGGAAGTCCCTGGCGACGCGGAAGCTCCCCGACGTCGTACGCATGTCGGTCCAGGCCATCTGGTTGAAAGCCGGCCACTCGTCGTTGTGGTACTCCGGGCCGGTCAGGTGGGGACCGGCCTCGAGCACGACGACCTTCACCCCCGCCTGGCACAGGTCGTTGGCCAGGGTGCCACCGCCGGCGCCCGAGCCCACGACGACCACCACGTCGGCGTCGTCGTTGTCGAAGCGGGTCATGCGCTCAGCTCCTCGATGCGGGGGTCGGGCAACCAGTCCAGGTCGTCGAAGCCGCGGTCGACGTAGCCGCCGAGGTGGCTGGACTCGCCCTCGTAGCCAAGGACCTTCCAAACGTCACGGTCGGAGTACATGAAGACGACGGTCGTGGACCGGACCAGCTGGAAGAACGGGGTGTGCTGGACCTGCTCGAGCACGGCGAGCTGCTCGGCGGCGTCGAGCTCGGCGAAGGGGCGGTCGCGCAGGGCGTCCAGGGAGACGAGCCCCTGCCCGAGCTGCGCGGTCTGGAACGGGCTGTCCGCGGCGCTCGCGATGATGTGCTCGGCGGTGCGCTCGTAGGGCCCGTCGGGGAAGGCCTTGTGCGGGAAGGCGGCCTTGATGACGCGGACGAGGCGCTGCTGCGCGTCGTCGGGCAGCAGGGGCGAGGGCGGCGCGTGGTCGTGGCTCTCTGCGTCGACGGCGACGGAGACGGGATCGGTCATGTGCGGTCCTCAGGGGGTCAGGGGGGACGGGGTCAGGGGAACGGGTCAGGGGGACGGGGTGATCGCCGCCGTGAGCCACGTCACACGGCGGTGGCTACGACCATGAACGACCTGCGCCGATCTGACAACCCGTACCGGTCGGTAGTCGCGCCTCGGGCGACCCGCGCTTGCCGGGCAGCCGGTCGCGTGTGAGCATCCGCGCCGCGGGGGCCCGTCCCTGGTGGTCCCGCCTGCCGACGGCGCCATGCCGGACGCCACACAGCAGGGAGCCCCGGTGAGCAGGACGAGGTGCGCCCCGTGACGACCGTGGGGACGAGCGACCTGCTCGGCGAGTTGGATGCGGGCCTGCCGGACGGCAGCGTGGTGACCGATCCCGACCTGCTGCGCAGCTACCGGCACGACGCGGCCGGCGGGGCGTCCGCCGGCGAACCGCTGGTGCTGGTCCTACCCCGCACGACCGAGCAGGTGTCCGCCGTCCTGAGGGCCGCCCACCGGACCCGTACGCCGGTCGTACCGCGCGGCGCCGGGTCCGGCCTGTCCGGCGGCGCTGACGCCGTCGACGGCTGCGTCGTGCTGTCCCTGGAGCGGATGACGGCGGTCAGGGAGGTCAGCGCCGACGACGGGGTGGCCGTCGTGGAGCCGGGCGTGCTCAACCAGCAGCTCCGTGACGACGCGGCGCAGCAGGGCCTGTCGTACGCGCCGGACCCGGCGTCGCGCACCTGGTGCACCCTGGGCGGCAACATTGCCACGAACGCCGGCGGACTGTGCTGCGTGAAGTACGGCGTGACCCGCGACAGCGTCCTCGCCCTGCAGGTCGTGCTCGCCGACGGCCGCACCACCCGGATCGGTCGGCGCAGCGTCAAGGGCGTCGCCGGCTACGACCTCGTCGGTCTGGTGGTCGGTAGCGAAGGGACGCTCGGGGTCGTCACCGAGGCGACGCTGCGCCTGCGGCCGGCGCCCCCGCCGGCGACCACCGTCGTGGCGGTCTTCCCGGACCTCTCGAGCGCCGGCCGGGCCGTGCAGGCGGTGACCTCCACCCTGACGCCGTCGCTGCTGGAGCTGATGGACCGCACCGTCATCGCCGCGGTGGAGGCGATGCACCCGATGGGCCTGGACGGGACCGCTGCCGCGGTGCTCCTGGCCCAGACCGACTCACCCGGTACGACGGAGGCCGACCTGCTGACGCGCGCCTTCGAGGCAGCCGGTGCGACGGAGGTCTACCGGTCGCAGGACCCCGGTGAAGCCGACCAGCTGCTGGAGGCCCGGCGCCTGGCCTTCCCGGCGCTCGAGCGGCTCGGGGCGGTGCTGCTCGACGACGTCGCCGTACCCCGGTCGCGGCTCGTCGAGGCCGTCGCGCGGATCGAGCAGGTCGCAGCCGAGCGCGACGTCGTCATCGGCACCTTCGGGCACGCGGGCGACGGCAACCTGCACCCGACGGTCGTGCACCCGCACGGTGACGCCGACGCCGCAGCGCGGGCCGCTCTGGCGTTCGCCGACATCGTCGGCATCGCGCTGTCCCTCGGGGGGACCGTCACCGGCGAGCACGGGGTCGGCACCCTGAAGGCCGCGTTCCTGGCCCAAGAGCTCGACCCGGTGGCCCGCTCGCTGCACACCGCGGTCAAGTCGGCGCTGGACCCGCTCGACATCCTCAACCCCGGGAAAGCCCTGCCACCCCACTGATCACGAGCGCCGGGACGGCACGCACCGGGAGCAGAGCCGCGTCGGATGACCTCTCACGGGCATGGCGAGCTCACCCGTCCTGGGCAACGGGCGCGGAGTGCGATGGACTGCGGACATGGATGTCGTGCTCTCCCCCGACCGGCCGCTCACCGAGGCCGACGTCGAGGCCGTCGCGCGGCACGGCGCCCGTGTCGAGCTCGGCCCGGGCTGCCTCGAGGCACTGGCCGCAGCCCGCGCCCACGTCGACCGGCTGGCCGCCAGCGACGTCCCGGCGTACGGCATCTCGACGGGGTTCGGGGCACTGGCCACGACGCGCGTCCCGCTGGAGCGGCGCACCCAGCTCCAGCGCAGCCTGGTCCGCTCGCACGCCGCCAGCTCCGGGCCGGAGGTAGAGGACGAGGTCGTCCGCGGCACCGCCCTGCTGCGGCTGCAGACGCTGGTGACCGGCCGGACGGGTGTGCGCCCCGCCACCGCCCAGGCGTACGCCGACCTGCTCAACGCCGGCATCACGCCGGTCGTGCGCGAGCACGGGTCGCTCGGCTGCTCGGGCGACCTCGCGCCGCTGGCCCACATCGCACTGGCCGTGATGGGCGAGGGCGAGGTCCGCACCGTCGCGGGGCCGCAGGACGCCGGGCAGGCGCTCGCTGCCGCCGGGCTGGCCCCCGTCGAGCTGGCCGAGAAGGAGGGCCTCGCGCTCATCAACGGCACGGACGGGATGCTGGCCATGCTGCTGCTGGCCTGTGCCGACCTGGAACGGCTCCTGCGCACAGCCGACCTCACGGCCGCGATGAGCCTGGAGGCGCTGCTCGGCACCGACCGGACGCTGGCCGCCGACCTGATGGCCCTGCGGCCGCATCCCGGCCAGGCTGCCGCGGCCGGCAACATGCGTCGGCTGCTGGCGGGCTCCGCCGTCGTCGCCTCCCACGCCGGTCCGGAGGACGTCCGCGTGCAGGACGCCTACAGCGTCCGCTGCGCCCCGCAGGTGGCCGGCGCGGCGCGCGACACCCTGACCCACTGCCGGGCTGTCGCCGCGCGCGAGGCGGCCAGCGCGGTCGACAACCCGGTGCTGCTGCCCGACGGCCGGATCGAGTCCAACGGCAACTTCCACGGCGCGCCGGTCGCGTACGCCCTGGACTTCCTCGCGATCCCGGTCGCCGACCTCGCCTCGATCAGCGAGCGGCGCACCGACCGGCTGCTGGACCGCACCCGCTCGCACGGGCTGCCGCCGTTCCTCGCCGACGACCCCGGCGTCGACAGCGGGCTGATGATCGCGCAGTACACCGCCGCGGGCATGGTCAGCGAGCTCAAGCGCCTCGCCGTACCAGCCAGCGTCGACTCGATCCCGAGCTCGGCGATGCAGGAGGACCACGTGTCCATGGGCTGGTCCGCCGGGCGCAAGCTGCGCCGCGCCGTCGACCTGCTCGGGCGGGTGCTCGCGATCGAGCTCGTCACGGCCGCACGGGCCCTCGACCTGCGGGCGCCGCTGGCCCCTGCACCCGCCACCGCCGCGGCTGTTGCGGCGCTGCGCCGACAGGTGCCCGGGCCCGGCCCGGACCGCTACCTGTCCCCCGAGCTCGAGGCCGCCGTGGACCTCGTGCGCAGCGGTGCGGTCCTCGCCGCTGCGGAGTCCGTCACCGGACCGCTGGAGTGAGCATGCAGGGCATCGAGTGCGTCGGCTGGGCCCAGGAGGCAGCGCTGCGCTGCCTGCGCAACAACCTCCACCCCGACGTCGCGGAGCGGCCCGAGGACCTCGTCGTCTACGGCGGCAACGGCAAGGCCGCCCGTGACCACGCGTCGCTGGCGGCGATCGAGCGGACGCTGATGAGGCTGGCCGACGACGAGACGCTCATGGTGCAGAGCGGCAAGCCAGTGGCGGTCTTCCGGACCTTCCCGCACGCCCCACGGGTGCTCATCGCCAACTCGCTGCTCGTGCCCGGATGGGCGACGTGGGAGGACTTCTGGCAGCTCGAGGCGCTCGGCCTGACGATGTACGGCCAGATGACCGCCGGGTCGTGGATCTACATCGGCAGCCAGGGCATCGTGCAGGGCACCTTCCAGACCTTCGCCGCCCTCGCCGAGCAGCGGTACGACGGGACGCTGCGCGGCAAGGTGGTCCTCACCGCCGGCCTCGGCGGCATGGGCGGTGCCCAGCCCCTCGCGGTGACGATGAACGGCGGCGTCGCCCTGTGCCTCGACGTCGACCCGTCGCGGATCGCCAAGCGGCTCGAGACCCGCTATCTCGACGAGGCAGCGGACTCCCTCGAACAGGGCCTGGCCCGGGCGAGAGAGGCTGCCCGGCAGGGGATCGCGTTATCCATCGGGGTGGTCGCCAACGCCGCGGAGGCCCTGCCGGCCCTGCTGGCCGCAGGCGAGCAGTTCGACGTCGTCACCGACCAGACCAGCGCGCACGACCCGCTCAACGGCTACGTCCCGGCAGGGCTCACCGTCGACGAGGCTCGGGAGCTGCGGCGTGACAAGCCCTCAGAGCACGTCGACCGGGCGCGCGTCTCGATGGTCGAGCACTGCGGGGCGATGGTCGGCTTCTCGCGGGCCGGGGCCGAGGTCTTCGACTACGGCAACAACCTGCGCGGTGAGGCCCGCGAGGCGGGGCTGGCCGACGCGTTCGACTACCCCGGCTTCGTCCCGGCGTACGTCCGTCCGCTGTTCTGCCAGGGGATCGGGCCGTTCCGGTTCGTCGCGCTGTCGGGCGACCCGCACGACATCGCCGTGGCCGACGAGGCGCTGCTGCGCGAGTTCCCGGACAACCCGTTCGTGCAGCGCTGGATCCCGCTGGCCCGCGAGCGCGTCGCGTTCCAGGGGCTGCCCGCAAGGATCTGCTGGCTCGGGTACGGCGAGCGGGCGCAGGCCGGTGCGGTGCTCAACGACCTCGTGGCGCGCGGCGACATCAGCGCCCCGGTCGTCATCGGCCGCGACCACCTCGACAGCGGGTCGGTCGCCTCGCCGTACCGCGAGACCGAGGCGATGCTCGACGGTAGCGACGCCATCGCCGACTGGCCGGTGCTCAACGCCCTGCTCAACGTCGCCTCCGGTGCGGCGTGGGTCGCCGTCCACCACGGTGGCGGAGTCGGCATGGGCAAGTCGATCCACTCCGGCGCGCAGGTGCTCGCCGACGGCACGGCCGATGCGGCACTACGGGTCGAGCGGGTGCTCACCAACGACCCGGGCACCGGTGTCGTCCGGCACGCCGACGCCGGCTACGACCTGGCCCGCCAGGTGGCGCGCGAGCGTGGCATCGACATGCCGATGCTGTGAGCTCGCTGCTGGTGGACCGGATCGGCCGGCTGGTGTCGTGGGACGACGAGGCCCCCGTCACCGACGCGGCCCTCGTCGTGTCGGGCGGCCAGGTGGTGTGGTCGGGCCCGCGCGGCGAGGCGCCGCCCTGCGACGAGCGGCTCGACGCGGCCGGCGGCTGCGTCCTGCCGGGCTTCGTGGACAGCCACACGCACCTGGTGTTCGGAGGCGACCGGGCCGCGGAGTTCGAGGCCCGGCTGGTCGGCACCCCGTACGCTGCCGGCGGGATCCGGACGACCGTGGCCGCGACACGGGCCACCTCGACCGAGGAGCTGGCCGCCCGGGCGGCACGGCTGGCCAGCGAGGCGCTGCGGTCCGGGACGACGACGATCGAGGTGAAGAGCGGCTACGGGCTGACCGTTGGGGACGAGCTCCGCTGCCTGCAGGCCGCGGCGGCCGTGACCGCGCACCGGACGCTGCTGGGCGCCCACGTCGTACCGGAGGGCAGCACCGCCGAGGAGCACGTGCAGCTGGTGGCCGGGCCGATGACCGAGGCCTGCGCGCCGGAGGCGACCGGCGTCGACGCGTTCTGCGAAACGGGCGCCTTCGACGCCGAGCAGTGCCGGAGGGTGCTGGAGGCCGGCGCGGCGAAGGGCCTCGTCGTGCACGTGCACGCCAACCAGCTCGGGCCAGGCCCCGGTGCGCAGCTCGCCGCGTCGCTCGGCGCGGCCAGCGCGGACCACTGCACCCACCTGTCCGACGCTGACGTCACCGCGCTGCGCGACGCCGACGTGACAGCCGTGCTCGTCCCGGCCGCGGAGTTCAGCACCCGCTCGCCGTACGCCCCGGCCCGGCGGCTGGTGGACGCGGGCGTGACCGTGGCGCTGGCCACGGACTGCAACCCCGGGACGTCGTACACGACGTCGATCCCCTTCGTTGTCGCACTGGCCTGCCGAGAGCTCGGGCTCACGCCGTCCGAGGCGGTGCAGGCCGTGACGCTGGGCGGCGCATCCGCCCTGCGGCTCGGGGACGTCGGCCACCTGCGGCCCGGTGCGCGCGGTGACCTGGTCGTTCTCGACGCGCCGTCCGAGGCGTGGCTGGCCTACCGGCCGGGCGTCGACCTGGTGCGGCACGTCGTCCGGGCCGGTCGGGTCGTGCGGGCCGGTCAGGTCGTGCGGGCCGGAAGGGTCGTGCGGTGAGCGAGGACCCGCTGTGGCCGCGGGCCTCCGACTGGCTGGCCGCCTCCGACCCCACCGCCCGATTCGCCATCCTCGGGGTCCCGCTGTCGCGCACCTCCCTCTCCGCGTCGGGGGCACACGCGACCCCGGCCGCCGTACGGGCTGCCCTGCGCCGGTTCGCCTGCTGGCACGCCGCTCTGGGCGTCGAACTGCCGCCCGTGCACGACCTCGGCGACCTCGACGTCGCGGCGTACGACGGGGAGCACGCGCTCACGATCGACCTGTCGGGCATCGATGCCGACCTGCTGGTCGTGCTCGGCGGCGACAACTCCGTGACCCGCCCGGCCCTGCGCTCCCGGCTGCCGTTGGCCACCGCCGGGCTGCTGACTCTCGACGCCCACCACGACGTGCGCGGCACCCACGACGGCTGGACCAATGGCACGCCGGTGCGCGGTCTGCTGGAGGACGGCCTGCCCGGCCGGTCCGTCGTGCAGGTCGGCATCGGCGAGCTGACCAACAGCCGGGCCTACGCGGACTTCTGCGCCGAGCAGGGCGTCCGCGTCATCGGTGTCGGCCTGTCTCGGCCCACTGGTGAGGTCGTGCGCCGCGAGCTGGACCGACTGGCCCTCACCTGCACCGACCTGCACGTCGACCTGGACGTCGACGTCGTCGACCGGGCGTTCGTTCCCGGCTGCCCCGGCGCGCGACCCGGGGGGCTGCTGCCGGCCGACCTGATCGAGGCCGCCGTCGAGGCCGGCCGCCACCAGGCCGTCCGCACGGTCGACGTCGTCGAGGTGGACGCCACCGCCGACCCGACCGGCGTGACCGTCGACCTTGCCGCGATGTGCCTGCTGTCGGTGGCTGCCGGCTTCGCCGCTCGCTGACGGCCGCACTCGCCCGTCCGTCAGCTGGTACCTGGTACCCGGGCATCGGCGTTTTCGCCGACGTGGCCCGGCCCCGGCTCCCTTGCCGAAGCGTAGTTCTCGCGGATGTGGGTATCGGCGAGCTCCACGGAACCGGGCAGGGCCATCACCGAGGTGCGGAACGACTCCCGCTCGACGACCCAGAGCGAGAGATCCGTCAGGGCCGTCACGGTCGCCGTCCGGGGAACGTCGCGCAGCAGTGCGACCTCACCGAACCAGTTGCCCGGCCCGACCTGGCGGATCTGAGACCCGGCGAGGCTCACCGAGGCCCGGCCCGATGCGACGACGTAGAACCTGGTGCCGACGTGGCCCTGCCGAAGGCAGGATCTCCCCCCGTGGCCTCTGCTCGGCGATGGCGTCGCGGGCCATCCGCTCCACGAGCCGGGGCGCGAGCACCGCCAGGAACGGCACGCCCGTCAACAACGCCAGCACGTCCAGAGGAACAGCAGCGCCGGCGTCCAGGCGGCGTAGGGCACCGTAGGACGCGACGGCGATCAGCGGCAGGAAACACCCGGCCGCGATGAAGGCATCCTGTGGGCCGACCAGTCCGACCAGGATCGGGATGGCCAGCGTGCCGAGGGCGAGCCCGGTCATCGTGAACACCTCTTGGAGTCCGCACATCACGTTGAGCAGGTGGTCCGGCAGGATTGGCTAGATGAAGGTGCGCGACGTGACGTCGTAGAAGAGCTTTCAAGCGCCGCTGACAGCGACAGGGAGCAGGGCGGTGAGAGGGGCTCCCGACTGCCCCGCGAGGGCCACGGCAAGTCCTGCGCACAAGGCTGCGAGGACCAGCGGCCTGGCCAACCGTGGTCGCCCGACCAGGGTGAACGTACGGGCGGCCCCAGCGACCCCACCCACACCCATCGCGGAGTTCAGGACTCCTGGGCCGGCCGCCGACATGCCCAGGACGTCGAAGGCGAGCACGACGAGCAGGAGGTCCAACATACCGACGAGGGTGTACTCGGCGACGATCAGCAAGGACATCAGCCGGGCGACGGGGGTCTTCAGCACAGTCCGAAGCGCTCCGTCCTCACGACCCTGTTCGGGACGGCGCACGACGGTGCCGCGCGGAGCTGACGTCACCAACCGGGCCGTGAGGAGAACGCCTGCCGCTGAGCAGCCGCTCATCACCAGCAGCATTCCTCCCGCGCCCCATACCGGAGTTCCGCAGTTCGTGAGCACACGATGGCCTGAATGTGCCTTGTGACCTGCGGTTATGCGGAAATGGCCGTGTGGGGTCGTGTTACTACATGTCCTCAGGCCCGGCCTGGGTGGT
>JAYTHS010000481.1:0-10004 GCA_043732345.1 Frankiales bacterium
CACCCGGGCGACCGTGGTCAGCCTGGGTTCGCCCCCGCTACCGGTGACGGAGGCCAGCGGCTGGCTGGTCGCCGACCTCGACACGGGCGCCGTGCTGGCGGCCAAGGACCCCCACGGGCGCTACGCCCCGGCCAGCACGCTCAAGACGCTCACGGCGCAGACGCTGCTGCCCCGGCTGGACCCGCGTCGGTCCGTGCGCCCCACCTTCAACGACGTCAACGTTGACGGGACCCGGGCAGGCCTCGTGGAGAAGCTGGCCTACCCCGTGCCCGAGCTGTTCCGGGCGATGCTGGTGGCCTCGGCGAACGACGCTGCCGACACCCTCGCGTCGGCGAACGGCGGCGTGGACCGCACGGCCCGGCAGATGAACGCCGAGGCACTTCGTCTGCAGGCCAGGGACACCCACGCGGTCAACGTGAATGGGCTGGACGCGGTCGGGCAGACCAGCTCGCCGTACGACCTCGCACTGATCGCGCGCGCGGCCATGAACAACCCGGCGTTCCGGGCGTACGTCGCCACCAGGCACACGTGGATCGCCGCCCCGGGCGGCAAGCGCATCCCGCTGTCGAGCCACGACAAGCTGCTCTACAACTACCCGGGCGCCATCGGCATCAAGAACGGCTACACCGTGCATGCGCTCGCGTCCTTCGTCGGCGCCGCCACCCAGGGCGGGCACACCTTGGTCGTCGTGCTGATGCACACCGCGCCGCGGTACTGGCCGCAGGCTCGTGACCTGCTGGACTGGGGTTTCGCCGCGACCCGGCTGGGCGTCGCGCCGGTCGGGCAGCTCGTCGAGCCGATCGACCCGCACGCCGTCGTACCGGCCGCACCCGCGAACCTCCCGGTCGCAGCCCGAGCCGTGTCGCAGCAGACCGGAACGGTCGACGGCCCCCCGCTGCTGGCTGGCTCGGTGGTCGGCGCCGGCGTGCTCGCCGTCGTCGGCGGAGTGCTGCGGCAGCGCCGCCGGGGCCGCCGGCGGCTGACGCTCCCTCAGCTGTAGACGCCCCGCCCGGCATCCAACAGAGCGTGCCGAGCCCCCTGACCCGGGGAGCCACGCACGGATGAGTGAGCCACGGTCGATCCGACCTCGGGGCCTGAACCGCCCTCAGCGCACCAGGGCCCGCCGCAGCGTGCGCAGCGCATAGACGCCGACCCCGGCCAGGGCCAGACCCCCGGCCGCGGCGGTCACCCTTGCGGCCCGCTGGACCTGCGGCTCACCGCGCAGCACCGTGGGCGCACCTGGGACCGCCTGCCGAACCGGGGCAGAGGTACCGGCCGGCTCGTCCTGCGACGGGACCTTCCCCGGGATCGCGGCGCCCAGCGTCGTGGGAGCACCGTCCTCGACCAGCGTCCGGTTCTCACCCGCGAGCTCGGTCGGGATGCCTGCCTCGCGGGCCTGCTCGGCGTCGGCGGTCCCAGACGGGCGGACGTCGCTGTCGTACGGCGCGGTGACCGTGAAGGCCGCCGCCAGCAGGATCCCGCGCGTCACGAGGTTGAGGAACAGCAGCAGCCCGACCACGACGGCGAAGGTGCCGTACGTCGCCTCACCCTTGGTCGTCGTGCTCGCGACGTACTTGGCACCCGCGAACTTCACCACCTCGAACACGACGGCTCCGAAGACAGCGCCCTTGACCACCCGCGACAGCGGCGTGGGGACCCGGGCCAGGCCGGTGAACAGAAACAGGAAGACGACGACGTCCACGGCGCCGCCCACGACGTACGCCAGCACGTTCGTCAGGACGGAGGCGCCCGGCAGCTGGTCGATGCCTAGGAAGGACACGACCGCGTCCGTCGAGGCGGTCGCGACGATGCTGACGCCGACCGACGCCGCGATGACCGCGAACAGCCCGACGAGCACGACGGTGTCCCGGATCTTCGCGACGACGAGGTTGCCCGCCGTGGCGTTCTGGTGCCAGATGGTGCGGATGGCCTCCCGCAGGCCGGCGATCCAGCCGAGGCCCGACAGCAGCGTGCCGATGATCCCCAGGACGCCGGCCTTGCCCTTGCTGTTCGCGACGACGTCCGCGACGGTCTTGGCCACCCCTTGGGGCAGGAAGCCCGAGAAGCCCTTGACGATCTCGGGACGGGCGCTGTCGCCGAGCGCGTAGCCGGCGATCGCGATGGCCAGCAGCAGGATCGGGAACAGCGACAGGAACCAGTAGAACGTGACGGCAGCGGCGAGCCGGTCACCGGTGTCGGCCTGGTAGCGCTGGTAGGTCCGGACCAGGTGGTCCAGGAACGGCCGTCGGGCCCGGGCCGTGGCGAGCAGTCGGGCAGGCGCAGACAGGGCGGTCACCGACTGTGTCTACCCTGCTGCCCGACGGTCAGGCAGGGGCCAGCAGGCCGATCCGGTCACGGACGACGTCCATCGTGGCAACGGCAACCTCCCGGGCCGTCTCGGCGCCACGGCTCAGCACGCTGTCGAGGTGGCCCGGGTCGGCCATGAGCTCATCGAAGCGGCTGCGCATCGGGGCGAACATCGCCAGCACGGCCTCGGCGACGCCGGCCTTGAAGTCGCCGTAGCCCTTGCCGTCGAAGTCGCCGACGAGCTCGTCGATGCTGCGGCCGGTCGCCACCGACAGGATGGTCAGCAGGTTGCTGATGCCCGGCTTGCCCTCGACGTCGTAGGTCACCTCGCGGCCGGTGTCGGTGACGGCACTCCTGATCTTCTTGCGCGTCGTCGCGTCGTCCTCGACGACCCACAGGACGCCGGGCCCGCCCTTGCTGGTGCTCATCTTCGCGGTCGGGTCCTGCAGGTCCTTGATGCGCTGCGCCGACTTCTGGACGTAGGGGTCGGGGACCGTGAAGGTCGGGCCGTAGCGGGCGTTGAAGCGCTGCCCCAGGTCACGCGTCAGCTCCAGGTGCTGCCGCTGGTCCTCCCCGACCGGGACGGCGTTGGCCTGGTAGAGCAAGATGTCCGCCGCCTGCAGGACCGGGTAGTTGAACAGTCCGACGTTGCCGCTGCCCTTGTCCTTGAACTGCGTCATCCGGGAGGCCTCACCGAAGCCGGTCAGGCAGCTCAGCACCCACGCCAGCTCGGTGTGCTCGGGGACGTGGGACTGCGCGAACAGCGCGCTCCGGTCAGGGTCGACCCCCATGGCCAGCAGCTCGGCCACCAGCTTTCGGGTGCGCTCGCGCAGCTGCATCGGCTCCGGGGTCACCGTCAGGGCGTGCAGGTCGGCGATGAAGAAGAAACAGTCGTTCTCCTGCTGCATCGCCGCCCAGTGCCGCACCGCGCCCAGGTAGTTGCCGAGGTGCTTGCCGGCACCCGTCGGCTGGATCCCCGACAGCACGCGGGGCCGGGACGCAGCGGGTCGGGACATGCCGGAAAGTCTCCCACCTGGCAGGCTCGTCCCCATGCCTGAGGCACCGATGTACGACGTGGCCGTGGTCGGTGCCGGCCCGGCCGGCTCGGCGGCCGCCCTGTCCGCCCGGCGGGCCGGCGCCTCGGTCCTGCTCCTGGACAAGGCCGCCTTCCCTCGGGACAAGTCCTGCGGCGACGGCATCGCACCGCACTCGCTGGACGAGCTGGTGACGCTCGGCGCCGGGCACGTCCTGGACGACCGGGTGCAGGTGCACCGCCTGTCGCTGCGCAGCCCGTCGGGGAGCTGGGCCCGCACCCGGCTGCAACGCCCCGACCACGTCGTGCCGCGCGAGCTCCTCGACGCCCGGCTGGTGGCGTGCGCCGTCGACGCCGGGGCCGAGTTGCTGCAGCACACGGTCCGGACCGTGGTCGACCGCGGCGACCACGTGGTGCTCGACGGCGAGCTCGCGGCTCGGGTGGTCATCGGGGCCGACGGCGCCAATGGCGTGGTCCGCCGGGCGCTCGGGGTGCCGCGCCAGGAGCCCGGTGCCATGGCGGTCGCTGTCCGCGGCTACGCGCCGTCACCCGGGGGCGAGCCGGAGCAGGTCATCGCCATGGATGGCCGGGACTGGCCGTCGTACGCGTGGCGGTTCGACGCAGGGGACGGCACCTCCAACGTCGGGTTCGGGATGCTGCTGCCCTCGCTGCGCGCCAACCCCTCGGGCAAGCAGGTGCTCCACGAGCGGATGGTCGAGCTGCTGCCCGAGACTGCGGGAGCCGTCAAGATGCGCTCCCACCACCTGCCGCTGTCGACCTCCCGGCCGGTCCAGCCCCGCGGGCGGGTCCTGCTCGTGGGCGATGCCGCGTCGCTGGTCAACCCGCTGACCGGCGAGGGGATCTTCTACGCGCTGCTCTCGGGCCGGCTGGCCGGGGCCGCCTGGGACGCGGTCGACCCCGGTGCGTCGTACGGCTCGGCGCTCGCCCGTGAGCTGAGCCGCCACCTGCGCCACACGACCCTGCTCGCCCGGCTCACCGCCGACCGGCGGGTGCTGGAGGCCGGAGTGCGCGCCGCCGACCGGTCCACAGGCGCGATGGACGCCCTCGTCGAGGTGGGCCTGGGCCGCGGCCTGGTGACCGCGCCGCTGGTCCGGGCGATCGGCGCCGAGGCGGTCCGCTCGATACGTCGGCGGCTACCCGTCTAGAAGGCCCGCCCGTCTAGGGGCCCGCCCGTCCGGGTGGCTGAGGGTCTGGGTGGCGGCAGGTGACCGGTCCATAGTGTGCTCCCCCGGCCTCCTTCGCGCTCCCCCTCCTCACTTTGATCATGGTCGATCGAGGGGCGAGCTCCTGCGTGCACTCCTGACACCACCTCGTGGCGCAGCGTCCCCACTTTGATCTTGGGTGCTACGAGCCAAGCTGCCTTACCTTGATCAAAGTGGGGGATGGGCGCCAAGGATCTGCGGGGCGGGGCGGGCACCTAAGGCCGGGGCGGGGATCTGGGGGCGGGGATGGGGGCCGGGGGCAGCAGGTCAGTGGGGCTGGGCCACCGGCGGGTCGAGCGGCGGGGTCTGCTAGACCAGCGAGCGCAGGACGGTGATCTCGCTGGCCGTCAGCTTGCTGATCATGCCGCCGATGAAGGACTCGGCCTTGCCGCCGACCAGCAGGATCTTGACCGTCACCTCGCCCTCGATCGTGTAACGCGTCCCGGTGGCAGTGGGCTCGAGGCGCATCGTGCCGCCAATCCTGGTGGGTGCCCCGGGCAGGTCCGCCTTCCAGGTGCCGCTGTGGGCGCCGCCGACCAGCGGACCCCACGAGTCGGTCTGCCGGGCCCGGCCGTCGGCAGGCAGGAACTTCTGCAGGAACCCCGGCACCCCGTCTGGCAGCTTGCGGGACACCTCCAGGACGACCCCGCCGTCACCCGCTACCTCGCGGCGGACGGTCTGGCTGTCGTCCCGCAGGGCCACCGCCTTGGCCAGGGCCCAGCCGTCACCAGAGAGCACCGCGAAGACCACCGCCACCGGTGCGTCGAGCTCGTAGACCTCGGTCAGCCTGGTGCTCATGCGTTCTCCTTCGCTCGGTCGTCGACGATCGGGGTGACCCGGACCCGGGACAGCCGCCGCCCGTCCAGCTCGCTGACCTCCAGGCGGTGCCCGTCCGCCTCGACAGCCTCCCCCAGCCGCGGCACGTGCCCAAGGGCGGCCATGACGAAGCCGGCGAGCGTCTCGTAAGGCCCCTCGGGCAGCCGGACGCCGGTCTGGGTGAGCACCTCGTCGAGGTTGAGCAGTCCGTCGGCTACGACAACGCCACCCCGGACGCGCAGCGCCTTGTCGACGGGAGCGTCGTACTCATCCCGGATGTCGCCGATCACCTCCTCGATGAGGTCCTCCAGCGTCACGATGCCTGCGGTGCCGCCGTACTCGTCCACGACGACCGCGATGTGGTGACCCTCCCGGCGCATCTCCGACAGGCTCGGCAGCACCTTCTTGGTGCCGGGCAGGAGCTTCACCTCGCGGGTCACGTCGGCGACCTTGGTGACCCGCCCCTTGGCCACTGGCAGCAGCAGGTCCCGCACGTGCACGAACCCGAGGACGTCGTCCTGGTTCCCGCGCACCACCGGGTAGCGCGAGTGGGGGGCCGTCGAGGTCACCTTCATGGCACGAGCGACGGTGAGGCTTGCCTCGAGGAACTCGACTTCGGTGCGCGGCACCATGACCTCGCGCAGCTGCCGCTCTCCGGCCGCGAAGACCTCGTCGATGAGCTTGCGCTCGTCCTTCGTGAGCGACTCGTGGGCCGCGAGGAGCCCCCGCAGCTCCTGCTCGCTGATGGCCTGCCGCTTGGCCCCCGGATCAGCCCCCAGCAGGCGTACCACGATGTCGGTGGAGCGGGAGAGTAGCCAGATGACCGGACGCATCAGCGTGGCGAAGCCGTCGACGAAGGGGGACAGCAGCAGCGCCGTCCCCTCGGCGCGCTGAAGGCCCAGGCGCTTGGGCACCAGCTCGCCGATAACGATCGCGACATAGCTGATGACCAGGGTGATGAGCACGAGGGACAGCACCTCGGCGACCCCCCGGGACAGCCCGGCCCGCTCGAGGTGGGGCTGCAGGTGGCTGGACAGGCGGGCCTCGCCGAAGGCGGCCGACATGAAGCCGGCGAAGGTCACGCCGATCTGGGCGGCTGCCAGGAAGCGGTTGGGGGTCGCGGCGAGGTGGGCCACCCGGGCCCCCCGTCGCCCCTGGTCCTCCAGCCCCTTGACCTGGCTCTCGCGCAGGCTCACCAGCGCGATCTCGCCGGCCACGAAGACCGCGCCGATGAGGATCAGCAGGAGGATTAGCGCGATGCTGATCAGGACGTCGCTCACCGGACGGTCGTCAGAAGCCGTCGATCGCAGCGGCAAACGTCGCGCTGGGACGCATGACCGCGTCGGTCTTGGCCCTGTCGACGGAGTACCACCCGCCGAGGTCGGCCGGCTTGCCCTGCACCGCCAGGAGCTCGGCGACGATGGTCTGCTCGTCGCTCGCGAGCCGCTGCGCCAGCGGCGCGAACAGCGCGGCCGCCTCGGCGTCGTCGGTCTGCCTCGCCAGGGCCTGAGCCCAGTAGAGCGCGAGGTAGAAATGGCTGCCCCGGTTGTCGATCTGGCCGACCTTGCGGGCCGGCGAGCGGTTCTCGTCCAGCACCCGGCCGGTCGCCTCGTCGAGCGTCTTCCCCAGCAGGGCGGCCCGCGCGTTGCCGGTCTTCTCGCCGAGGAACTCCAGGGACACCGCGAGGGCGAGGAACTCCCCGAGTGAGTCCCACCGCAGGTAGTCCTCCTTGACGAGCTGCTGCACGTGCTTGGGGGCGGAACCGCCCGCGCCGGTTTCGAACAGCCCGCCACCGGCCATGAGAGGCACGATCGACAGCATCTTGGCGCTGGTCCCGAGCTCGAGGATCGGGAACAGGTCGGTGAGGTAGTCGCGCAGCACGTTGCCTGTCACCGAGATGGTGTCCTGCCCCCGGCGCGCCCGGTCCAGGGTGAAGCGGGTCGCGGCAGCGACGTCCATGACCTCGATCACCAGACCGTCGGTGTCCTGGGTGGCCAGCACGGCGCGCACCTTTGCAAGGACCTCCGCGTCGTGGGCCCGGTTCTCGTCGAGCCAGAACACCGTCGGCGACCCGGTGGCCCGGGCCCGCGCGACGGCCAGCTGCACCCAGTCGGTGACCGCGGCGTCCTTGGTCTGGCAGGCCCGGAAGATGTCGCCCGGCTCGACGGCCTGCGTGAGCAGCACGGTGCCGTCGGATCCGACGACCTGGACGGTGCCGGCCGCGCCGATCTCAAACGTCTTGTCGTGACTGCCGTACTCCTCGGCCGCCTGCGCCATCAGCCCTACGTTGGGGGTGGTCCCCATCCTCGTGGGGTCGAAGGCCCCGTGCTCCCGGCAGAAGTCGACCGTCTCGGCGTACAGCGCGGCGTAGGAGGAGTCCGGGATGACAAACTTGGTGTCCTGCAGCTGGTCGGCGCTGTTCCACATCTGGCCTGAGCTGCGGATCGCCGCAGGCATCGAGGCATCGATGATCACGTCGCTCGGGACGTGCAGGTTGGTGATGCCTCTGGATGAGTCGACCATCGCGACCGCCGGGCCACGCTCGTACGTCGCGGCGACGGCCTCCTCGACCCCGGTGCGGGCTTCGGCGGGGAGCTTTGCGGCGGCGGCCAGGACACTGGCCAGCCCGTCGTTGGGGCTCCCGCCGACGGCGGCGAGCTGCTCGCCGTACGCGCGAAAGACGTCGGGGAAGAACTGCTTCACGACGTGGCCGAACATGATCGGGTCGGAGACCTTCATCATCGTGGCCTTGAGGTGCACCGAGAACAGCACCCCCTTGTCCCGGGCGTCGGCGATCTCGCGGTCGATGAACGCCGTCAGCGCGGCCCTGCTCATGACGGCGGTGTCGATGATCTCGCCGGCCAGGACCGGCAGGGAGTCTTTGAGCACGGTCGTCGCACCACCGCAGACCAGCTCGATGCGCAGCGTGTCGGCGGTGGCCATGGTCACGGACGTCTCGGAGTGGCAGAAGTCGCCGGCGGTCATCGTCACGACGTGGCTCGCGGTGTCGGGGCTCCACGCACCCATCGCGTGCGGGTGCTTGCGGGCGTAGCCCTTGACCGACAGCGGGGCGCGCCGGTCGCTGTTGCCCTCGCGCAGCACCGGGTTGACCGCGCTGCCTTTGACCGCGTCATACGCGGCGCGGGCACCCTTCTCGGCGTCGGACTGCGGGTCCTCCGGGTAGTCGGGAAGGCGGTGGCCCTTGGCCTGCAGCTCGGCGATCGCGGCCTTGAGCTGCGGCAGCGACGCGCTGACGTTGGGCAGCTTGATGATGTTGGCGGCCGGCGTCCTCGCCAGGGCCCCGAGCTCGGCGAGCGCGTCCGGCCCGAGGTCGAAGGCGGCCAGCACCCGGGCGGCCAGCGAGATGTCCCGGGTCTCCACCTCGACGCCGGCCTTCTTGGAGAAGGCCGCGAGCACAGGCAGCAGCGAGTGCGTCGCAAGCGCCGGGGCCTCGTCGGTGTAGGTGTAGATGATCTTCATCTGGTCGGGCACTAGATCAGGCCCAGCTCGCGCACCGCGTCGCGCTCCTCGACGAGCTCGGCGACCGAGGCGTCGATGCGGCTGTGGGAGAAGTCGCTGACCTCGAGGCCCTGGACGATCTCCCACTCACCACCGTTGCTGGTGACGGGGAAGCTCGAGATGAGGCCTTCGGGCACGCCGTACGAGCCGTCGGACATGATTGCCGCCGACACCCAGTCGCCCTCGGGGGTGCCGTTCACCCAGTCGTGGACGTGGTCGACGGCGGCGTTGGCGGCCGACGCGGCCGAGGACGCACCCCGGGCCTCGATGATCGCCGCGCCGCGTTTGGCGACGGTCGGGATGAAGGTGTCGGTCAGCCAGGTGTCGTCGCCGACGACCTGCGCTGCCGGGGCGCCGCCGATCGTGGCCTGCGACCAGTCGGGGTACTGCGTCGCGGAGTGGTTGCCCCAAATCGTGAGGTGCGTGATGTCACCGACCGGCCGGCCGGTCTTCTTCGCGAGCTGCGACAGCGCCCGGTTGTGGTCCAGCCGGGTCATGGCGGTGAAGCGGGAGCCCGGGATGTCAGGAGCGTGGGAGGCGGCGATCAGCGCGTTGGTGTTGGCCGGGTTGCCGACTACCAGCACGCGGATGTCGGAGGCGGCCCCGGAGTTCAGCGCCTCGCCCTGGGGTTTGAAGATGCCACCGTTGGCCGAGAGCAGGTCTCCGCGCTCCATGCCCGCCGTACGGGGGCGGGCGCCGACCAGCAGGGCGACGTTGGCGCCGTCGAAGGCCGCGGTCGCGTCCGAGGTGATGTCGATCCCCGCCAGCAGGGGGAACGCGCAGTCGTCGAGCTCCATCGCCGTCCCCGCCGCCGCCTTCAGGGCCGGCTCGATCTCCAGCAGCCGCAGCCGCACCGGGACCCCCCCGCCGAGCAGCTGGCCGGAGGCGATGCGGAACAGCAGGGCGTAGCCGATCTGGCCGGCTGCGCCAGTTACGGTGACGGTGACGGGGCTCTGAGCCATGCGCGGGATCCGCTCCTTGGGAAGGTGGTGTGCCCGCACAGCCTAGGAGGTCCGGTCAGACCCCCCGGGCAGGTACGATTGGAATGCTCCCAGCCAGACCGACCACGGCGAGGCCCAGCACCAGCAGGACGGCCGTGTCGACGC
>JAYTHS010000482.1:0-2964 GCA_043732345.1 Frankiales bacterium
CACGGAGGCCTGTCGGGCGACGACCTCGCCGCGTCCCTCATCGCCGCTGCGGCCAAGGTGACGGCGGCGATCGGCGCCGCTGCGGGTGCGCTGGCCGCCGTCGAGCTGACCGCCCCGCCGACGCTGCTGGCCGCGCCCGTCCAGCTGGCGGCCGAGACGCTCGCCGTCACCGCCGTGGAGCTCAAGCTGGTGGCCGAGCTGCACGTGGCAGCCGGTCGGGCCCCGCTCGGGACCCGCTCCCAGCTCGCCACGGCCTATGTCTCCTCGTGGGCGACGAAGAAGGCCGTCGACGGTCGCGGGCCGGGGCTGGCCAGCGTGCTGACGGGCGCGGCCCGCTCGCAGGTCCGCTCCCGGCTCGTGAGACGCCTCGGCACGAGCGTCACCACGCTGGCACCCTTCCTGGCAGGGGCGATCGCGGGCGCCGAGCTGAACAGGCGGGAGACCCGTTCGCTGGGCGAGGCGCTGGCCAAGGACCTCCGACGCCGCTGAAGCGCCACTACTCACCGGCGGGCGTGGCCTGCCCGAGCTGACCGGGGGCGACCTTGGGCAGGGCCCGGACGAGCAGGACCGACGTCCCGAACACCAGGACCTCAAACAGCAGAGTCCGCTCGATGCTGTGGAGGAAGTTGTGCGCGCGGGCCGACGTCCCGGCCCGGGCGAACGCGGCCCCGACGGCCCGCGGTCCACCGGCCGGGATCTGGCAGCCCGCGGGTGTGGCGTTGGGGTCGGGGGCCTGGCTGCGACGCACGAAGCAGGTCTCGAACTGCGCGACCGCCGGGCCAACCGGCACCCCGGCGGCCGTCAGGGCCCGGGTCAGGGCCGGCCGCTCGTCGCGGGCTGCCGCTGCGGCGTGCCCACCCAGGATGCCGAACAGGGCGATTCCGATGAGGGCGACGCCGAGGCTGCCGCCGATCTGCTGGGTGGTCGACAGGACCCCGGAGGCCGACCCAGCCTCCCGGCCCTTGATGCCGGCCAGCACCAGGTTGGTGAGCGGCGCGATGAAGCACCCCAGCCCCAGGCCGGCGACGAACAGCACGGGGCTGACCTCGTAGGCGTGCAGGTTGGTCCCGGCCGCGTGCAGGGCCACGATGAGGCCGACCATGGAGACGGCCAGGATGGCCGCCCCGAGGGACAGGACCTCCTTGCCGATCTTCTTGGCCAGCTTGTCCGAGCGCGCCGAGGCGAGCCCTGACCCGACGGCGAAGGGGAACGTCGTGAGCCCCGAGTGCAGCGCGGTGAAGCCCAAGCCCACCTGCAGGTAGAGCGAAAAGGTGAAGAAGAAGGCCGGGATGCCGGCGAAGAAGACCAGCGAGAGAACCAGTCCGGCGCGGAAGGACGTGTTCGAGAACAGCGTCATGAGCAGCAGGGGATTGGCGTCGCGGGCGGTCTTGCGGCGCTGCAGCAGCACGAACCCGACAAGCAGGGGCACCGAGGCGAACAGCATCGCGTAGAGGTAGAGCGGCCACCCCTTCTCCCGCCCCTCGGTGAGCGGGTAGACCAGCAAGAACAGTCCGCTGGCCACGAGCACGGCGCCGAGGACGTCGAGCGTGACCTTCTCGGGGGAGCGTGAGTCCGGCAGCTCCAGGTAGGCCGCGACGAGGGCCACGATCCCGACTGGGATGTTGACCAGGAAGATCATCCGCCAGTCGGTCCCGAACAGGTTCACGCTGATAAGGGCGCCACCGATCAGCGGGCCGAGGATCGTTGCGATGCCGATGGTCGCCCCGAAGATGCCGAAGGCCTTGCCACGCTCCCGGGGCGGGATAGTGACCTGGATGACGGCGAGCACCTGGGGGAACATCAGCCCGCTCCCGAGGCCCTGGATGATCCTCGCGACGATCAGGGTCGTCGCGTCGGGCGCCAGCCCGCACAGGGCGCTCGCGACCGTGAAGGTCGACATGCCGATCAAGAACAGCTTCTTGCGGCCGTAGATGTCGCCGAGGCGCGCGCCGGTGATGAGCAGGCAGGCGAAGGCCAGCTGGTAACCGGCCAGCACCAGCTGGATCGCCGCGAAGGACGCGTGGATGTCCTTCTGGATCGCGGGGATTGCCGTGTTGACGATCGAGACGTCCAGCAGCTGCACGAACACCGCGGTCAGGACGATGGCGAGCACCAGGAACGGGTGCCGTTCGCCTCGGGACTGCCCGGCCGGGGCCACCGCGGCAGCGGTCGGAGCGCTCATCGGATGGTGCCTCTCGATCGGGTCCGGTCGCCGACCACGCTAGTGCTTGCGATCTGCAACGGCGCCCCGGGAAGGCCTGGCCCCGGTTGCCGCTGGCTAGCCCAGGGCCGCCAGGAAGCCGCGGATCATCGCGTTGGTCTCGGCCGGGTGCTCGAACTGCGGGACGTGCCCGCAGTCCTCGAGGACGATCGAGCCGGCGTCGGGCAGGGCGTTGCTGACGTGCCGGGCAAAGCTGCTTGGCACCAGGCGATCACGGTCACCCCACAGGAACAGCGCCGGCGGCGTGAGGCCCGACAGCCGGTCCCAGAAACCGTCCCGGCCATAGGCGTCCTCGAGGTAGATCTGCCGCGCGCAAGAGAAGAAGGCCACCCGGTGGGCCCGGGAGCGGAACACCCGGACACACTCGTCGGCGGCGGCGTCGTACCAGGGGCGGGGGAGCCGGTCGGGGTCGCTGAACATCGCGCGGACCGCCTCGACGACGACCCGGTGGCTGAGCACGAAGGGCACGTTCGCGAGCTCCGGGCGCAGCAGTCGGACCGCGGGCACCCACTGGCGCAGCCGGCGGAACGCAGGCGACGGGGCGAGCAGGACCAGCCCCGTGACCGAGCGGGGGTGGTTCAGGCCAGCCTCGAGGCCGATCCGACCCCCCAGCGAGTTGCCGACCAGCACGGCCTGGCGGGCACCCACCTGCTGCTGGAACTCCTCGACCCACGCCGCGAACCACGCCGGGGTGTAGGACGCGGAGGGGGCCGAGCTCTGCCCGAAGCCAGGCAGGTCCGGGG